>NZ_JAUBTI010000004.1:109786-197833 GCF_036702415.1 Microcoleus sp. D3_18a_C4
TGCATGGATGCCAAAACCATTAATCTATCAATCGCTATGCACCCTAAACGCCGATAATTTAGGGTGCATGGATGCCAAAACCATTAATCTATCAATCGCTATGCACCCTAAACGCCGATAATTTAGGGTGCATGGATGCCAGAATTACTAATCTATCAATGTCTATGCACCCTAAACGCCGATAATTTAGGGTGCATAAACGTCAGAATTACTAATCTATCAATCGCTATGCACCCTAAAAACTTAAGGCTTGAGCTTGCCCAGATAGAACGAATGATGCGTGCCGCCCTTACGAAATCTCAAGTAGGCATAGGGGCCGCATCCTTTGATTGTCTTGGATTCGATGTATCCCGTACTACCGCGCGCACCAGTAGCAGCCATTTTTTCTTCCCGTTTTTCTTCCCAGTCTGAGTCGGCTTCCAACTCCGACAACCTTTTCTCTTCAGCGTCAATTAGCACGTCAATTGCATCGAGAAGGTACTTGAGCTCTTCCAGCTTAAGTTGATAGCAATCCTGCAACACGCTGTGCAGCGTTGCAATTTTCACGGAACAACTGCGCTTTTTGGGCATAACCAGTCAAATTTATGGGGCAAAAGCGATAGCATACTCTGCAAATATCGAGTCATTGCACCCTAAACTGATAGAGCACAAGCGGGCTAAAGTTTCCACTCACACCTCGTGTCTTGTACAATTTTTAGTATAGGCTTACCGCTTGTTAAAACTGTAGCACAGATATAAGGTCGAGCATGGGACGGAAACAGAGATCGCCTTCAGGCATTGTTTTTCGGGCACGAGTTGCACAACAGACACCAGAAAAACTTGAAAAGCTAGCAGCTTCTATGGGTCACTTGTACGGAGGGAAGGGAAAACCCGGTGCCCTACTAGATATGCTGGCATCGGGAGATTTGGTTCTCGTACCCAAAACCGCAACAGATGTCATCAAATCTGTGGCACAGTTTTTAGAAGAAACCGAGCAGCCAACCGTCAAATTGGATCTTTTGCATGGGGACGGTAGTCAAACAATTCCTGCAGGGTCACAGCAAATCTAGACCAATCTGTTCCTGATCGTGAGCAGATGTGGCTATAAACTTTTAATCCTATTATGCGCTCTCGGACTTTTTCTGCGGCGATCGCCACTATTGCTCAGCCTTTTATGCTCTGAGCAATGTATCTTCTTACTCTGTCCAACCTCAATCAAACTGTCCAGCCTAACCAACTACAAAAACCATCTTTAGTTCCCAACTATCTCCAACAACATTTGCAGCTACTTGTCAAGCAAATTTTAATGGGATTACCTGTTGAGCCAATTCTCAATAACTATCCGCAGTTACAGCAGTGGGTTAACGAACTTAAAGAATTATCGCCAACACTATTTTTACCGCAGCGAAAACTGTTTGTTGACATTACACTTCAAGCAAAACTACACCTAAGAAAGCAGGGAGAAACAGTAAAACACCCTTCCCCTTCATTTAAAGTAATACAAGTTCCTGCAAATGTTGGTTTTGTCAAAGAACGACCAAAGCTATTTGAGTGGGCGATTCGGCATCCTGTAATGACTTGGGAAGACCGGGTAAAGTTATGGGTAGCTGCTCAATTCTTTAAGATAGAGCCTGAAAAGCTGCAACTAATTGTTTTGGCACTGCACCCAACTCAACCTGCACAAAAAGTTAAATTTGTCTGGGACACTAAGCAACATCGACAAACCAGAAATTGGTTGCAAACCCAAATTCATTCTCAAACAATCAGTGAATTTGTTAGTTTCGGTTATGCTTTAGGGGCAAAACCAGAGTCAATAGCAACTGCTATTAATTTCGATGAAATCGATGAAGTTACGCTTTAACTCGTTCAGTCAGTAACTCAGGGCTAAGTGCCACTGAGCTTGTAAGAAATTGCAAGCTATGCTGACCAGCCTAAGATTCTCGAAATCTACGTTATTTGAGTCACGACACCCTGTGGATGCGAAGCTAGTCCCTTGCCCTGTCATCTGCAATTAAACAGCCTTAAAGTCACTGAGGCAGTGTTGCAGGTTTAAAAAGCTCTTATAACATTGGCGAAGCTAACATTACACGCAAGTGGAGGACACAACAATGTCCAATTTTATTTTCGTACTCGATACAAACAAAAGACCACTAACACCTTGCAAACCGTCAATGGCTCGCAAATTGTTAACTGCCGGTAAAGCGGCTGTTTTCAGAATGTTCCCAATCACAATTATCCTCAAAAAGGTGGTAACAGCAACGATTAAATCAATCACTCTCAAATTAGATCCAGGTTCAAAAACTACTGGTATCGCATTATTGCAAGGTGAGAAAGTAATTTTTGGCGCTGAACTAACTCATCGAGGTCAAGCCATCAAAGCAAGTCTTGATTCCCGTCGCGCACTACGTCGAGGGCGACGAAACCGTCATACTCGCTACCGCCGAGCAAGGTTTTTAAACCGTACCCGCCAAAAAGGATGGTTAGCGCCATCCTTGCAGCACCGGGTAGAAACCACCCTAACTTGGGTTAATAAATTACGCAGACTTGCACCAATCAGTTCGATCATTCAAGAGCTTGTCAGATTTGACCTACAACAACTAGAAAACCCAGAAATTAGTGGGCTGGAATACCAGCAAGGTATTTTATGTGGGTACGAAATTCGCGAATATTTATTGAACAAGTGGAATAGGAAATGTGCTTACTGCAACATTGAAAATGTACCCTTGCAAGTTGAACATATTCATCCAAAAGCTAAAGGAGGAAGTAATCGAATTTCTAATCTCTGCCTTGCTTGTGAGAAGTGTAACCAGAAGAAAGGCAGTCAAGATATTCAGCAATTTTTAGCCAAGAAACCTGACATCTTGAAGCACATTCTTGCACAAGCAAAACGTCCGCTCAAAGATGCCGCTGCCGTGAATTCGACCCGATGGGCGTTGTTTTCTCGACTAAAAGAAACGGGGTTGCCCGTTTTGACTGGTTCAGGTGGACTGACAAAGTTTAATCGTACTCGACTGCAACTACCTAAAACTCATTGGATTGATGCTGCTTGTGTTGGTCAACTTGAATCATTGTCTGTAGTCACGAGTAAACCATTACTAATCAAAGCAACTGGACATGGAACTCGTCAAATGTGCCGTACCGATAAATTTGGCTTCCCATCTCGGTACGTTCCGAGAAACAAGTTTGTCAAAGGTTTTCAGACTGGTGACATCGTAAAAGTAATCGTTACCAGTGGTAAAAAGATAGGTGAGTATGTTGGTCGGGTTGCGGTTAGATCGACTGGTTCATTCAATATCTCGGCATCAGAATTGGTGCAAGGGATTAGCCATAAATACTGCAAAACTATTCACTCTAAAGATGGGTACAGCTACTCATTTTGAATTTAAAGATTCAAGGCGATTGAAATCGCCGAGCCGTTTTCCTCTCAGGACTGAAGTCGCTGAGTTTCCCACTTACCGAGTGTTTTTTATGAAAGCTGCGGAATTTGAATGTCCCGTAGTTTGTGAAGAACTTGATTTCTCGGCTAAAAAGCAATCCCTAGGAGAGAAAGGTAGAAAATATGCCCGGATGTTGTCGGGCTGGGCATACAGCGAGTTCTACAAACAACTCAATTCTATTTTGTCGAATCGCGGAATTGAGTTAATTGCAGTCAACCCGGCTTATTCGAGTATTATCGGCTTGGTAAAATACCTAAAAATGTATGGCTTAGCCAGCGATGAATCAGCCGCACTGGTAATTGCTCGCAGGGCTATGAAATTAAGTGAAAAAATACCTCGCTCCTTAACCGCCTATTCCGAGATGAACCCGGAAAAGCACGTTTGGAGCGAGTGGAATCAACTGAATAGAAAAATCAAGCGTTCCGCTGTAATATCACGTCGTTGTGATTATTATAGCGTTTCTAACTGGAGTTTCTTGGTCAATCTCGATACCGAGGAAGCGTAAGCGCGCTTGTAAGAACGTTTAAAGCTTATACCGCAGAGCTTACCCAGGTTTGCCTAGGTTTTTATAAGCGGTCATTGATAGGGAGGTGGACTTCAAGGGAGACTAGCTCAACTATAGTTAATGTACCTCCTCCCTACGACTCTCAAACCAAAGACAGACTAGCAGTATTAAAAATCTTCCCAACAGATGAGGACAATACTAGCTTACAAGTTCAACAATTTAGGAACGAGCTAAAGCTTTCTGTCAAATTTCGGCAGAAAGTTCGCCTCCTACCTTTAATCTGGAGAAAAAAATGATCGCTGGAGTAAAAGCAACCAAACCATCAACCATCCTAATTGTCGAAGACGATCCCATGATGCAATTGGGACTATCACGACTCCTAGCAACAGAACCTCAATTTACTATTGTCGGGCAGGTAGAAGATGGCAATTCAGCAATAGATGTAGCTTCAAAGCTAAAACCCGATATTATCCTCATGGATATTGGCTTACCTGATATCGACGGCATTGCTGCTGCCAGTCAAATAAAAGCATTGCTACCCCATACCCGCATCCTCATGCTAACTTCACACACCAGTGATACAGAAGTATTGGCTTCCTTATCTTGTGGAACAGAGGGTTATTGCATTAAAGGGACTAGCACAGAACAGCTATTAACAGCCATCAATGCTGTCCGAGAAGGTAGCACCTACCTAGACGCTAAAATTGCCACTTGTGTCATTCAAAATCTCAGAAAACCCACAACCAACTGCGAAGAATCCCTGTTTACCGCGCGAGAATTGACGGTATTAAAACTAATGGCAGAGGGCAAAAGCAATAAAGATATCGGTTATCAACTGCACTTAAGCCCTAATACTATCAAAGGTTACATTAAAGCGATTTTCAACAAAATGGAGACTAACGATCGCGTACAAGCTGCGGTTATTGCCCTGCGTAGTGGTCTGGTTTAAACACTGGCAAAGTGAACCAAAAAGTAGTACCCTTACCTAGCTCACTCTCTACACCAATTTCTCCACCATGCGCCTCGACTATTTGCTTCGAGATGTAAAGCCCTAAGCCAACCCCAGCAGTACGCTTAACACCACTACCTCGCACGTACAGTTCAAACAATGAAGCACAATGCTCTGATTTTATTCCCACCCCATTATCTCTCACCGTGCAGCGTAGATAAGAGGCCTCTGGCTCCAGCGATGCACCTAATGTTAACGTAAATCCAATTGGATTGTATTTGAGAGCATTGCCAATCAAATTTTCAAAGACTCGCCTGAGCTGAGCGGAATCGGCATTAACTAAAGGTAAATCAGGAGTAAATTGATAATTGAGGACAACTTGGCGTTTTGCCAACATTAATTCCCACTCTAAGAGAATGCTGCGTGTCAAACTGTAGAGATCCATTGGCTGTAACTCCAAAGGGACACCTACAATATCACCCTGCTGCATTTCAATCAGAGAATTAATCAGTTTGATTTGGCGCAAACAGCTTTGCAGGATACTTTCTAAACTTGACTTATCAATAACAACTTCATTTTCTCCTACCACTTTCTTCGGTTTAACTGACTGCTCTTTGAGGAAACATTGCAAAATAATTGACATTCCTGTAATGGGATTTCGCAAGTCGTGGGAAACAGCGTGCATAAAAACTTTCAAACCCATTTCAGCCTGTTGTCTTTCCTGAATTTCCTGAGCGAGTTGGCTATTTTGTGTAACCAGTTGTTTGTTAGCACAAAGAAGTTGCTGCTGCAATCGGCTCATTTTTAGCTGAGCTTCCACTCGTACCAGCACTTCCATCGGCTCAAAGGGTTTAATAATGTAGTCAGCGCCACCTGTTTCAAACCCTTTTACTTTGTCAAAAATATCATCCAAAGCACTAATAAAAATAATCGGAATTTCTGCCGTATTCTCTTGTGCTTTTAAGTGACGGCAGACTTCATAGCCATCCATCCCTGGCATTTTTACGTCCAACAAAATTAAGTCGGGAGGCTGGAGGCTCACTGCTTTTAACGCTCGCTCTCCACTAATGACCTTCCTGACTTTGTAGCCACTTTCAACCAGCACTTTAGACAGTAAGTGAATGTTGTCACGGCTGTCATCTACAATCAAAATATCAGCTTTTATTTGCATAATTTAAGAGGGGGAGGGGGAAGGGGAAGGGAAGGGGAAGGGGGGAGAAAGGGAAGGGAGGGGATTAGAGGTTTACTTCCTACTCACTTCTTTGTACTTTTGAGAAGGCGAGGGGAAAGGAGAAGGAAGGATAAATTTTCGCTTTTCTTTATTCAATAAAAGCAGGATTTACGCAATTGGTACATTATCCCCAAATAATCAGCTTTTTCTACCCTTCCCCTTCCCCTTCCCCCTCCCCTTCTTTCCCAATCTCAGCATTTAGCAGTTTCTTCCTAAGACTGCTAAAAATTAATGCTTCCGCAGCCAGAGACTTAGAAGAATTGGCAACATTCCTAACCTCCACCTCTCCAGTTGTCACTGGTTCATCTGGGTCATTGGGATGAGGCAGCATTTTTTCAGCAGCTCGAATCCGATTTTCCAATTCCTGATCGATATTAATTAATTGTCCTGTCAATCGGTTAACAGACAGCAAGGCTGCTCTTTGAGACAACTGCGGACAGATATGACTGTCCCAGAGAGCTTCTGACTCTTTAGCTTGCTTTAAGTCTCGTTGTCGAACCGGGATTTTCAAGGAATAGGGAAACAGAGCTTCTGAATCCGAACTGTAAGCCGGTGAAGTGATAACGCACTTCCCTTGCGGAAACCTCAGAATCTCATCGGCACTCAAAAGCGGTTTCTTTTGCAACTGCTCGCTCCAATTGACAGAACGGCTTGTTTGTTGCCCCGTCGAGCTACCTGTAGAGCGATTTTTTACCAGCACTTCCACTTCCCCATACCGCTTAGAATACTTCTCCGCTGTATCAAAATCACCGGGGTTGAACAACACATGAGTTGACAAAGCACTTGCGATCGCCGCCCCTTTTTTATCCCCATAGAGATTATAGAGTTGATTGAGGGATTGAATGCCAACAATCGGCACGCCACCAGCCGAACGATATTCGTTAGCCCACTGATCCATTCTATCGAACTTGAGAGACGGAAACTCATCGAGACAGTACACAAATGGGTCAGAACGTACTCGACTCAAATTAGACACTACACATAAGTGAATAGCAGCAGCTAATAGCGGCCCCACTACAGTGCGCCTTTGGTCGTCTAATTTAAAAATAATGCACTTTTTGCCCGACAAAACAATGGGAATTGTACTGTGACCAATAAATGCCCGCAGCAAATCTTTTTGAATAAAACTTGAATAAGTTGCCTCTGCACTTGCCTTGATACCCGCCACTGTTTTTTCAGCATCTTTTGAACTTAATAACTGTGAAAAACTAGAGGCAATCCACCTGTCCATTTTGAGAGGATGACCCTCCGGGCGGTGGACAGCATGGTGAATGCGACTAACTAAATCGGGAAGCTGAATAATCGCATAAACAAAAGCCAAATCCGGGTAAGGACTGCCTTTTGCTAACTGCACTAAACCCTTCGCCATTAACTCCCCTGCTTTCTCAAAAAACTCATTACCTTTACTCTCTCCCGGACTTGCATTGCGAGCAATAACTTGCCCAATTTCTGCTGCCATTACAGCATCTTGTGCATCCCTCATAAAATCCAGAGGATTAATAGTACCACTGTAAGCTTCCCCCGGTGCAAACACTTGCACGTCATAGCCGTAGCGCACTGCCAGGGGCGCGTGCAGCTTCATCTGGTCTCCTTTTTTATCGTAAATAATCACAGGAAAGCCTTGCTGAAATGCACTCTCAACCATCCGATCAATCACACTAAAGGTTTTGCCAGAACCCGGAGCACCAATTACTAAAGTACCGCGTTCAGCATGAGGAAACCAAACAGTAGGATTTGCGCCTAATAGCGTTTGTAACTGAGCGCTCAATACCTTTATATTTTTGAACCAATAAGTCGGCGTGCCGCTCCATAAAGTAACGGGTTGCCGCTTTTTTTCTTTCATTTGTTTGAGCGCTAAACTGGTCGCTGCCATCTTTTCAGCCGTACCGCACAACCGACCGGAAGTAACTTTCCCTTTGCCACTTCCAATGATCTTGGAGAAAACAAACAAAGCTAGTAATAAGCCTAGCATTGAAAGTCCTTCTGGATTGATAAATTGACCAATCAAACCCTTGAAGTCTATACCAATAAGCGGGCGTTTAGTGACAGGCTGGGTTTGGACTTGAAGCACTAATTTTGGGTTGTTTTGAGAAAACAATTGAAGATTTTTCATAGGAAGGGGAAGGGGAAGGGGAAGGAAAAACTAGGTTATTGGGGGAGGGGGAAAGGAGAAGGGGAAGAAGAAGGCTGCGCCGTGAGATATACCGAACGGAAAAACAGGTTATTGTTAGCTTTTATTGCTACTAAGCTGTCATCTACAAACCTGCAATCTGCTGTATCCTTCCTTCCCCTTCCCCTTCTACATTAAAAGAACGGCTATCGCCTATGAAGGGTTGATAACGACTCAAATAAGTAAATAATGGTCAGAACTAATAACGCCACACCCCAAACAAAGACTAAAATATCAACACCTAAAAGTGCAAAGGAAGCTACTCAAGAAAACACAACTTCTGAAGCATATCAAGTTGACCCAGAACTATTCGGCAGTGGATACAATCAAGCACGCAAACCGTCTTTACCCTACGGTATTGTCATCAATGACAACCCTGCTGGCATCTTAATTCCTACTGACCAACTCATCAAAGCTGAGTGGTACTCCATCCCGTCTGAATCAGACTTAACAACAGTTGAGTTAACTGAAGAAGTGACAGGATTGCTGCTCCAAAAAGTGAAAATTTTGGTATTAGCTTTTATGCCAGAGTACATTCGATACAAGGATATTGAAGAAAATGGTGAATTAGCTGGTGCATTTGTTGGATTGTATGACGAATACCGCCATAGTTTCAACAAAAAGATGCAGGAAGTCTGTTCAGAACACGCTCTCATTTTCTTAAATTCCCAGAATTTACCATTGCACAAATCCCCCATAGTAGTGCGGTTCAAAAATGTATCTCTTTGGAGCTTTAAGAGTGCTAGAGAAGAGTTTTACCGCAACTTAGAAAGGGCATTTGCTGATTACTTTGAGGTAGAATACAGTGGCAAAAATGACCGATGGCGCTCATTAGGAGTTTTGAATGTTCACTTCCGAGCTATCAAAGAAGGGGAAGGCAAAAATAAATCGTTCTGCTGCAAAACTTACAGCATTACTAAGCCAACTCAGGCGAATTTGCCTAAACTATATCTCGGTAAGCCGAAGCAGAAAAAAGAGGTTTGGAATTTACACAATAGCATTGGTGGCTTTCTTGAAGCTGGAGAAGCTCAATTACCAGCTTTAGCGGCTGATACTGATAACCAACCAGAACGTTCAGCATCCCTTAAAGTTCAGGTGTTGCCTGCTTTAAGTAAAAATTCAGACCACCGTAAAGGTCAAGCGAAAAGTCAATCCAAGCTACCTCGTAAAATAGCACAAGTTGAGTCAGAATTTGATACAGAACTAGAGGAATTGGATGACTTTGAAGAACCGACAGAGGTTCAAATTGAGGTGGATGGAGAAACTGACCTTGATTAAGTTTTGAAGAACAGAGGGAAGGGGAAGGAAAGATAATTTTAGCTTTCCTTTCTTCAATCAATACTTCGGAAAGTTTGGGGAAAATGACTACAAGGGTTAATTGGCTCTTGGTGGTAATTTTTCTCAAACTCTTATCCTGTCGTTGGTCATCAAAAACTGTCCGATACTCTCCATTCTGCATTCCCCTTTTCTATGTCAATTGATAGACAAGCCCATTATAGCAAAACTTCAGCCTGCGTTGGCTTTTTTTCACGAGTTGGTTGACCAGTAAACAGGGCAATTCCACGTCACCTTGTTCGCCTCTTTCAACTTCAAATAAAGCTGTTTTTGGGGCAATATTGGGGTTAAGGTAAGCTGTGAAAACTTCGCTCTGAGCCTGATTTTTATCATTAGGGATTAAGTAGCCAACGTAAAGACAGCCCATCTTGCCACACAGCTTGGAATTGTTAAAGTCGTACAAATTTAGTTGACCTTTCTTACCCGTCACTTGTTCGACACGCATAGTGGCGATCGCTTCTTTTGGCTCCAAAATACTGCCATGAGATTGTACAATCTCGATCAAGGTTTCTGGGGGAACAATTCTACTAGCTTTCTCCCAGGATAATTGAGAAAAAGTTGTCTCGCTACTTGCACTACAAGCTGCGGTTCCCAATAGCATGGCTAAACCAATAAAGATTGTTAAACCAATGCGAAACCAATAGCCAGCCCGATTCAACCAAGCTGGGGGTTTACTGCATTTGACTACCTGTTCATTCAAGTCTTGCATATTTTCCTCTATTCAGACACTAATAAATTCAATGAGTGAGTGTAGTTGCCGCTATTGCTACTGCTAAACCCAAGATGACTTGTAGTAGGAATGATTGTTTCGGGCGTACTGAAAATTCTCCCCTAAAGAACTTTATTGACCCTAAAACCATGCTGATAGTCGCGGCTATTGGCAACCAACGAGTACGCCAACTCCATGTCTCACCGCCAGAGTGGTTGCTGATCGAACTCGAAATGCAACTGCTATTGTTGCGGTTATAGTTGTAAAGCGTTTTGACTTTTTCTCCGTACTGCTTAAGCGAGTAGCCTCCTAAAATATCCGAGTAGCTGGCATCCACCTTACTGCTAGAACCGCCAAAGTGCTTTTGTGCCACTCGTTCAATTAAGCGATCGCCACTGAATAACTGCGTACTTCTCGGGTCAATTTCCTGCTGCGTGCCAACTACACTCTCAGCCAGAGAATTTTGCAAAACCCGATCTTGAACCGCTGGGGGAAAGTATTGAAAAAGCTCCTCTGAAGTAGGCTGGGTGCCACTATTAACTTTTTTGAGGAACTCCGCACCCCCAGGTACAGAAGCGATCGCCTCCTGCACATCTTCCCGGTAGCTCATCAATTGATAGCGACCGAATGCCCGCCCGCAGTTGCGATCGCCATCTGCACAGGTAGCAGTACCGATTGCTTCGTAGTCACCACTACCTGCACTTTCCAAATTGGCGATCGCCTCGGATAAAGCAGCCACATCAACATTGTTAATGTAGGTGGCAGGTTGGACGCAATCTCCCTTTGATTCGGGAATGGCCTTCTTTGTGGGCAGACGGTTTTGTTTAAGCTGAGACGGCTGTTGATTTGAGCCTTTTGGTTGGGAAAGTTTTGGTGAGGATACAGCATCAGTAGGGCGAGAAATACTGTTAGAAGCACCCCCCTCCACTTTGCCAACAAAGATAGGGGAATTTGTTTGGTAGGACAAGAACGGAAATGGGCCAATAATGTAAGGCGATTTCCCACAAGGCAAACTAAACCTGAAGTACAGAGCCGTGTCAACAGTATCGCTGGTTTCTGATGGCTCCATTACCACTACTTTAAACGCATCTCCAAAGGGATGCCGACCCGTTGGTTCCCAACCAGCCAAACAGCCAGAACCGCCTTGCACTTCCTGATATTTACCGCTAATCCACTGCTTCCCTTCCAGTTTTGATGCAAGCTTGCGACCGCTGTTTTCTAAGTCATCAAGTTCAATGTAAGCGCAATCTTTCTCGCACGCTACCGCAAATCCTTCTACGTTAGAACCTGAGATTGTATTAGAGCGCTTACTTTCAGCCGTCCCATAGATCATGTCAATTCGCATCGCAGTTAAACCCAGTTCTCCCACAGGAATTGGGAAACTGCTCAAAGGCACTTGATTGAGTAAGGGAATGTCAGCAATCCGCTCTGATATCCATCCCTCAAACTGTTCTAAATTGACACTTGACAAAGAGGGAATGTCCATTAAAGAAAACCCAGAAAGGTCGATTTGGTTGAGAGAAGCTTCAGCGAACTGGGGAAATTTAGACATAAGTTGACTGAGCGGGAGTTCGCCAGCATTAGAGACATTGATGAGCGAAGTTTGAGAAGCTAAAGATGCAAGAGGGGCAACTTCTTTCAATTTGAAAGAGCTTAAATTCGGCACAATTTGGATGAGCTTCTCTACCTTTTGTCTGCCCAAGAGTGGAAATGCTGCTAGAGAGATATTTTCTAGGTTTGTTCCTCCTGTTGCTAACTGTTCAATGCTTTCAAGAGAAAGAATTTCTGGTTTGAGAGCTTCGCTGAGGTCTCCGAGTTGCAAGATTTGGTCAGGAGTGTTGCCTTGTGACCAACTCCGGCCTCCCCAACTAGATGAATTAGAAACTGGTGGTAAGCTGCTAAAAGTAATTTGGCTCCAGTCAGGCAATAAAACTCTTGTAGCAGACTTTTGTTGGTCATTACCAGGAATTTCCCAGATCCGAACTGGTAAGGAATTTAACTCAGAAGCATTAGCAATCCCTGGGAATTCCAGTGCTAGTGCAACAGAAATTAACCCAATTGCTGTAGCTCTTATTAAGAGCCAAATTAACTTATTCAGGTCAAAGCGAACATTATTTAGCACTTTCATAGCATTGGCAGTTCCAATAAGTAGAGCGGTTTTCAGTTGCCTGATAACAGGGTAGTTGCTAATTGCTAATTGCTAATTGCTAATTAAAAGCAGTACCTACCCAATTGAAAACTGCTATAAGTGGGAAGGTTGGGTTGCCTATGTTATGAGTGTCATAAAGCTGCCCTTCCCACTCCCAACTGTTAAATTTCTAGCTCTAACTGTGGATTGGGATGAGATGCTGTGTCCGTCCAAGCATGATCGGCTAGATTAGACTCGTCGTACACATTTTCTTGATAGCCGTCTTCAAAGTTACCTTGTTGAGATTTCTGAGGTAGTGAATAGCCGGCTGATTGATAGCCCTCTGACTGGTAGCCAGAAGTGTTATAGCTTGATGTGGATTCGTCTGGGTAATGAGGGTTCATAACAATACATGAAACTAGAAAACACTTCTAGCCTAAGTTAACGATAAAACGAATGCCATCACCACAATCGACAATATTTGATAGCTCAACTGGATCGATCCTAATGGAGGGGGATAGGTTTAACTATAAACAACAATCTTCTTTAGCAATAGCTTGCTACCGATTGCGGTTGCCAACAAACTATTAACTAATCCTGGCATTATGAATTCTTTACCTATCCATCCTCAAAACCTGTACGAGAAACTATTAACTAATCCACCTTATTCGTGGTTTCCATCATCAGAATTTGTTTTAGAAGAAATGTTAAAATATGCTCAAGTCACTCCTGGCATTGTAGCGTTAGATCCGACAGCCGGAGAAGGCGCTGTTGCTAGAAAATTGCAATCTGCTGGAGCCGTTGTCGATGTCATTGAAATTAATCCTTCTCCCCCTCAAATGAAACTTAACCTAGTTCAAACTCCTTATCAACTGTTAAATAGTGGTTCAGAATTAGAATTAGCTCTTAAACCATTTCAACAAGCTTCATGCTTTGGACTCGACTGCGAAACCGCTTTTGGAATTGACCCATACCGAGCTAAAGTTCGCCTCGTACAGCTTGCTATTCCCGGTATGCCAGTAGCGA
This sequence comes from Microcoleus sp. D3_18a_C4, assembly GCF_036702415.1. Lineage (NCBI taxonomy): Bacteria > Bacillati > Cyanobacteriota > Cyanophyceae > Oscillatoriales > Microcoleaceae > Microcoleus > Microcoleus sp. D3_18a_C4. The sequence goes on from NZ_JAUBTI010000004.1 coordinate 123,256, forward strand.
TCGTCGATCTCTTTGCGATCGCGCCCACCGATCTCAGCCCCCTGCGCTCCCTCTTAGCCGGAAATGCCCTCAAAGTTGGACATAACCTCAAGTTTGACTGGCTGATGCTGACTAGGGCTGGGCTTTCACCATCCAAGCCTTTTTTTGATACTTATCTGGCTTACCGGGTGCTGACAGCCGGACTCAAGCGCACTTCGTCTCTGGAAGCTGTTGCTGATAAATTGCTGAAAGTTAAGCTAGACAAAGCACAGCAGGTTAGCGACTGGTCGGGAGAACTGAGTAGAACTCAACTGCAATATGCTGCTACTGATGCTGCAATTTTACTACCGCTATGTGAGGTACTTCACCGCCAGCTTTATTCAGCAGAACTTTGGCAGACTGCGAAACTAGAATTTGCCTGTTTGCCTGCGGTGGCTTCTATGGAACTAAATGGAATGCTTTTAGATAGAGAACAGTGGGGTATTTTAGGAGAGAAACTCGCGACTAAACGCGATTCCCTTTTAAGACAAATTAATTCACAACTCCATCGACCTAACCCTCATAAACAAATCTCTCTACTGCCGGAATTTACAGATACAATTAATCCTCGTTCTCCGAAACAAGTCTTAGTGGCTTTGCAAGAGAAAGGCATTCCTGTTACTTCCACTAATTCTCAACACTTAATTCCTTTGCAGGGCGAGTATCCCGTTATTCAAGCACTCTTAGAATATCGCAGTTTATTTGCTCGCATCAACACTTTTTCTCTGGGTTTACCAGAACATATTCACCCAATTACAGGGCGCATTCATCCTAATTGGTTTCAGATTGGTGCTAGGTCAGGGCGGTTTAGTTGTCGAAAGCCTAATTTAACAAATATCCCCAGAGATAAAGAAACCAGGCAGTGTTTTAAAGCTGCACCCGGTTACGTATTACTTAAAGCTGATTACAGCCAGATTGAACTGCGAATTATGGCGAAAGTGTCAGGGGATATTAGGATGGTGAAAGCTTACTCTCAAGGAGAAGATTTGCATTCTTTGACAGCTTCCTTGGTGTTGGGAAAACTTTTAGCTGAAATTACTATCGAAGATAGACAACTCGGCAAAATTATTAACTTCGGTTTAATTTATGGCATGGGAGTTAGGAAATTTAAGCTTATGGCTCAAGCAGAGCATGGAGTCATTTTAACGCTGGAACAAGCTTCGTACTTTCGTAAGAAGTTCTTTGAATCCTATACAGGTATCAAACAATTTCACGCCAAAGTTCGGAGCGCATGGAGCCGAGGTATTCGAGAAAGTCGCACCGTTTTAGGCAGAAGGAGATTATGGTCAAAAGAGACTAAGCCGTTACTTAATGAGATGTTAAATAACCCCATTCAAGGGATGAGTGCTGACATTACTAAACTCGCTCTTGCTCTATTGTTTAAGCCTCTAAGTTACACGGGGGCGAGACTGGTTTGTGTCGTTCACGATGAAATTTTAATCGAGTGTCCTTTTGAAAAAGTGTCGTCAGTTAAAGCAATGCTTGAAAAATGTATGGTGAGAGCCGGGAATAAGTTTCTTTCTCCGATTCCTTGCCAAGTAGAAATTAATGTGATTGAAAGTTGGGGAGGGTAATAGATTAAGGGGCGACGATTTTTGATCTCGTTTTTGGTTACATTTAATCATTAAAAAACCGCAGAGGCACAGAGAACGCAGAGAAAGAGAAAAAGAGGACTAATTCCGATGTAAGCAAATTTGATATTACCCAACCTCCCACCCATAAACAACGATTGTTGTGGTGCAAGTGAAGATTTGAGTTCAAATCAAAATGAATGTAATTCTCACAGTTAGCAACAAAGCCGCAAATATTGTTGGTAAACTATCAAAATATGCCATTGCTATGCTGCAACAAGCTGAATATAGCGTTATCAGGCAGGAGGGCGATCACGGCTACACGACCAATGCTTTAACGGTTCCGCTTGAAGCAGAAACTGGATTAACTTGGCAGGGAGTCAAACTATGCCTTGAAAATTGCGGCTACCACGTCCAAGTTAAGTCTTAGCTTATACGATAACCAGTGCATCTGTTGTTAACCGGATGTACTGGTTATTATTAAACCGAGATACAGACTGGACGATTCTACTAGAACGGTGTATCCAGCCTGTATCCCGGTTTGACATTTCAATATCACTAAACGGAGAGTCTAATCCTTAATCAAATTGGATCGTAAGCAGGTGGCCGGTACTCAAACAATTCTTGTTCTCCTGCTGCAAACAAAGAGCGATCGCGACCAGTTGCAGGTCGAGCAAAGGACGCTTTATTACGAATCCCCTGGATATCTTCAGAAGAACGCTCAGACGACAGCACAAACTGAGTTCTCTGATAACGCAGATCGGCCAATTCAATTTTACCAGGTCGCCCTTCACAATAAGCTCGCTCAGCACAGCGTTTAACTGCGATCGCAATTTCAGCACTCGTTGCTCCCGCATAATCAGATAGTAGTGAATACCACTGCCTGTCGCTCCAAAGGTTCTCTTTTCCTTCCCCAAACTGCTCTGGGAAATACTTAGCTAAGTGCAAATTGAAAATCTCATAGCGAGCGCCGCTGTGTGGCAAATCGACAAACCAGATTCCGCCGTCGTCAAATCTGCGGATAAGTTCAGCCGGCAGCATTTCTAAGCGGTTAACAGTAGCTAACATTAACACGGGGCTTTCATGCTCCTGCATCCATGTGAGCAATTTCTGCGACAGCCGCCTAGCTACACCGCCATCAGCATTTGATTCCCAGCCAGAAAAACCCTTGTCAAAATCGTCAAAAAACAGCACGCAGCCGCCCAAATTATCGGCTGTATCCAGCATTTTGTTGAGAGCGCGATCGGGATTAGAAGAACCTAGAATATTGCCCCAACTTGCTGCTAAAAGCGCATAACCTAGCTTCTTAGCAGCTAGCTTTGCACTCAAACTTTTGCCCGTCCCCGGCGGCCCCCACAGCAGCATTCCTTTGGGAGGTCTGAGGTGATATTTCTTGGCATCAGCTTCTGACAGCTTTACGACTTCGCTCAAATAAGCGTCTAATAAATCTAAACCGCCAGCATGAGGCACGTCTGGAGAAGCAATGAACTCCAACCCCTGGTCTCGAAGTTGCGATATTTTATGCTCCAATACCAACTGTGCGATTTGGACAACTGAAGCGGTCACAGAGAGCGATCGATCTAACACCAATTCAATTTCAGCAGTTGGCAGCCCTAGACTAGACACAGCCAGCCGCTTTTTAGCAGCTACCGCATCTAAACCAAAATCAAGGGAACAATTGCGATCGCAAAAATTATCTACAAGAACTTCGACTTCAAAACGATCGGGTAACGGACATTTGAGTAGAGGAATTAATGGACTTAGCTTTGATGGCAGTTGGATGTACTCGCCCAGCAGTACCCAATATTGGTCGGCCCAACGCCCTTTCAGCTCAAAGAATGCGTTAGCCAATTGAGAATAACGTCGGACAAGAGGCTGTTCGGTACTGTCTGACTCCAAAATGTCCTCTAACAAAAAGATACCGGGGCAGTCATTTTCCAGCAGAAATTGCAGGACATCACTCTCGACAGATAGCTCAGTTTTACATAAGACGCATTCACTATTATACATCTGGGAAATATCTGAAACGCTTGTCCTATCTGAATGACAACCTAAAGTCGGGAGATGTTTATCTAAACACCGCACCTGTTGAAGAGTTGCATAGCCAGGATTCCAATAATAAACAGGTAAACAACACTCACTGGCGTACTGATGAAATGATGACAAGATTTTTTGGCGATCGGCACTGTAATATTCGAGGGCAACAATGGGAGTTTGAATAACTCTTAAATTTGACCAATTATTGAAATTTTTCATGATTCATATACAACTAAATACAGGATGTTTAACATAATAATTTAACTAACATAATTAAGATTTAACTTCCTGCTAATGAGCGAAATACGCCCCCTCAACCAGAGGGGGTAATTGTGCCTAACGGCACTAATAAATTGATGTTAAACAAGTTAAATTGTCAATCATGGTCGCAACTAAAAAACAAACCGCAGCCACTCCTATTCGCTCTCAGTCACCAGTGCCTGCTAAATCTAAACCGTCTGAAAAGCAGAACAGTCAAACAGTCGGCAGTAACAATGGAGCCAAATCAAAACCTCAATCTAACCTCAGCCCGGAGCAACTTGCTGGCGAGCTAGTCAAACAGATTCGGAATACAATTCATAAGAAGTACGGTGTGACAATCCAGCGTCGCGATAGCCGTATTTCGACAAAGGTTGGCCACGCAGTTCGCGAAAAACTGGGATTGGATATTCAAGCTCAGTTGAACAAGCGCAACGGCAATGGCAATGGTAAAAAGTTCGACTGGCAAGAGTGGAACAATACTGTGTTTCCCAAGCTAGTTGGCCGACCCGATGAACTCAAGTATGGTGTCGAAGTTGTTGCCTTAGCGATGAGCCAACTTTACGATACAATTGCTGACAATCCACAAGCTGCCATTGCCGATTTAATGGAGTTCAATGCTCAAAGCTTAAAGCGTCGCAATGAGTTAGCTAAATCCTCAGAAGAAGATACTGAAGAACTCGATGAGGACGACGAACTCGATGATGAAGATGATGAAATTGATGACATACTCGATGAAATTGATGACGAAGACGAAGACTCCGAAGGCGATGAGGATGAGGATGATGACGATGAGGAGGATGATTTTAGTTTAGACGAAGACGAAGAATTTGAGGAAGACGACGAATAATCGCTAAAGTTTGATTAGAAAGCTCTGCTGAAAAAGCAGAGCATTTTTTTGCCTCTATCGAAGCCTTTTCCACGAATTGCGATGCTGGGTAATGATTGTCGCCACCGTCCGAATCAGGACGCTCTGGGAAGCATACCCAACAAATTCACAATCAAGGAAATTTTGACCTTGGTTGTGAATTGGATTTTACCCACCCACCCACCACTAATTTTTTTGAATTAATTGTAATTAGCGAACTGTCGTCGCTTTAGTTGTGAATAAAAAACACGCTTGAGGGTTAATCATGGCTAATCGCAAATCCGCTCCAACTCCGATGCAAAAGCAATTTGCAGAAACTCTTGAAGAACAGCGCTTCGAGATGTTTTTGCACGTTGCCCGCGAGTTAACGGGACGTGCCAAACAACGACAGTTGCAGAAAGGTAAAGCTCTTGACTGGGAAGCGTTCAATACTTGGTTTAACAAGCAATATGAAGGCTACTCGGCTGACGAGATGCTTGAAGAAATCTTGAGCAATGTTTACTGGCTTTCATCTGAGCAAGCAGTGATTGACTTGCACTTCCGTTATATCGAATCGGCAGTCAAAGCTTCTCATAAGAAAAAGGCAACTGACGATAATGAAGAGATTGATGATTTTGTCAAGTAATCAATGACGACCCCCGATAAAGGGGATAAAATCCTGCTCCAAGCAGGATTTTATTTACCCGCCCACCCACCGCACCAGTTCCCTTTGCGATATTTGCGATCGCATTCTCAGAAGACTTTAGTAAGGTTTTGATATTAAACGCGAGCGCGTTTTAGAGATGTTCCACTTGCAATTTATAATCATGTATCAACCTATTCAGCATTTTCTCACCCTCGCAATTGAAACTGTGGTAATTTTTGGTTACGGTGGCTTAATTGTTCACTATCTCGCTACGCTGTTAGCATCGAAGCGGATGAATCATTCTGAAAAACTCTCAGCAGAACTTGCCCCAGATTTTGTGCCTCTTCTCAATGAAATTGCTTCCTTTCCTGCTGTTGCCGAATGTGCAGCAACTCCAGAACCCACAGAAGAACAGCGCCTCACCTCTTCGCTACAAGTTCAAGCCGAATTTGCTTCTAATATTCAACTCGATGCTGACCCATTAAATCAACCCTTCATTCAAGTCGATAGCCTCACTCTTCGACAATGCCGCACCGTTATTCGAGCACTCAATTCAACTTTGTCTAAAAGCGATCCCATTCGTCTTAAACTCAACAAAAAAGACGCACCCACAGATTGGTTGAAAACACAAATTAAAAAGCAGCTTGAGAATCAACCACAGCAGGTTTCGCTAATCATTGAGGATGTTTTGAAAGTCGGCTAATTCAACGGGACTTTGACAATATGAAAGGGAAGGGGAAGGGGAAGGGAAGGAAAAACGCAGGCTATTGTTAGCTTTTATTAAAGAAAGAAAAGCAAAAATCTATCTTCCCTTCCCCTTCCCCTTCCCCTGCTTTTAATCCTGCTTAACCCCAAATATTGACTCGATTAATTGCTGTTGAGATGATAATTGCCTCAACGAATAAAGAGCAATTGCCTTGACTCGTTCGGGGGATTTGCCTGCTGCCTTTGCTGCAAAAGGAGCCCAGAAAGAACTGAGAACGATTTTTATGTGTTCGGGAATTGGAAAATTTCGGCTGGCACAGTATTTCCACACCATTGCATCAAGTGAATTATCAATCGGAATAGAGACTTCGGGTAAATTTTTATTAGCATCCTGCTGAATATACTTTGGGTTTTTCATAAATTCTCCTTACGTGACAAATACGTTCAAATCTGCTTATTGACTCACAAATTGACCTGCTTCAATTGTTACAGAACGAAGGGGAAGGAAGAGGGGAAGGGAGAGTGGGGGAGGGGGAGAAGGGGAGAATTTGACGCTTACTTCCTTCCTACTTGTTTGTTGCCTCTTTGTACTTTTTCCCTACTCCCTTCCCCTTCCCCTTCCTCTTCCCCTTCATTAGGGAACAAAAACTCGCTCTTTAGGATTTCTCGTCCACAAAGTACAGAAGCCATCTGTCGCCGCTTTACCTTCTACAGTTAGCGTCACTCCCAATCGATTCACCTCACTTTCACACAACATTTTTCCATTTTTTTCACTCAACAAAGCTTGATTCCAACTCATAAATTGTTGAGCATATTTTCCATCACTACTCATAGCCCACTTTATAGCTTCTGCATTTTTCATTGCAAATTGTCCTTCAGCACTCAACCCCCAATTCATTGCCACAGCTTCTTTGAGAGTTAACTGGCGAGGCCCTTTTGGATCGAGGGGTGTTGCTGGAGTAAACTTGGGAATTGCCAACCCGATAAACACGCCGATGGCTATTGCCCCTAATACGGCTGTACTTCCAAAAATTACTGACCAAATATCGTGAGCAACTTTCTCTAAAGCAGCTTGCTGAACTAACGTTTTAACTGAACTAGCAATCTTTCGGTGCTGTACGTTGACTGCTGCTTTACCCTGTCGTTCTAAAAACTCCCGGCTATCCTGTTCCCAGTTATCAATTAGCTGCCGTACTTGTTCTAGTTCTTGAGAGATAACAGCTTCAGAGTCTTTTAATTCCGCTTGCCATTTTGACTCCCAACTCTTGAAAAACCTATCGATTTCTTGAGGCTTTTTTTCGAGGAGCAATTCAAGCTGACCCGTTGCTAGAAGCACAATAAACAAAGGGTCATTTTTATCCAAACCGTAGCGGTAAGCATTGTTAATAACTTCGGAACGAAATTCAGCACTTTTGCCCTTGAGTGCCTGACTGATAAGAGACTCACGCTCATGCTCAAAAGCCGGCGGTGCAGCTAATTTGAACAAGTTATCTCCCGCAGAAGTTTTAGCAGTAGTTAACTCCTGGTCTATTTGCTGCCACAAATATGAGTCACTATTTTCATCTTCCTCACCCTCCAAATTCTCATCATTTACTAAATGCTCTACAGTCTCCTCAGAAAAATCATGATTAAGCTCAACTTCTGACAAATTTTCAATCTTTCTATCGCTAACTCCGGTTGCATCATCTGACATAAGTTCCTCTCATAATCCCTGAAATTACAGTGACACTCCCACCCCTCTCGACTCCTGAAGGGGCGATGCTTACGGCGCGGTCAAACTCTGTCAATAGTTTCTCAGTTCAAGTGGTAGAATCTGGTACGGCTCCTGCCGACTGATGTTCCTCGGTATCTAACACAGCTTCATCTGATGGCTGTTTCTTAATATCTTGTACCACTACTGACCGTGAACGATTCTCGCTTTTTAGATTAGGTCGATAGGGAGCTTGATTGAAAATTCTTGTTGCCTCAATTGCATCACAAGTATTTTCTAGAAAAGTGTACATTCGCTGTTGGTTGAGTAAATGAAAGCTGGGATGTGATAGCGCACCTGTTAGAGACAGGCTTTTATTAGTGTCGAGCAACCTTCGTTCTAAAGCACTGAGTTTAGGCAAGTCAACAACTAAAATGCTGTGTTCTTCAAGCAGCTTATTTAGGTTTTTATGGCTGCTGAGGTGAGACCAATCTTTGCACACCCCAAAATTGCGGACTAAAATGTGTTTCAGTCGGCCTTGAAAGCGGTTAACTGATTCCAAAAACATCTCGATACTATCAGCACGCCCACTGCACAAAAACCATTTGCAAACATCTATGCCTGACTTTTCTTTAAAAGAAGCAGTTAACAAACCCGCCGTCTCAATCCAGCCATCTATGATAGAAGAAACACGAGCCGGTAAATTGACAATGACAGGAGCCTGCAAAGCTGTCTCGAAAATGATGTCTGCCTCAAAGTTTTCTTCATCTTCCGCCAAAGTAATAATCTTCGCGGACTCTGGATAACGCTGCTGGACGTTGGGATTGCCAGCATCGCCATCAATTAGGGTATAAAGAAAGTCGTACTTGTTGTTGTACTCTACGAGAAGGCAACTCCACATAGACTTACCAACACCACCAATTTCTCCATCAACTAAATGAATCATATTAGTCATAAAAAATCTCCACAATGTTGCTCGTAAATAAAAACCTTGGACAAGGTAAAAATCATCTCAATAGATTCCTAGCTAAAGGTGGGTCCTAGCATCGCCGGATCGAATCCTGCTAGATTAACTGTGTCACCCTCGCTGGGGTCGGCTTCTGAGTCTGTCACCTCTTCTAGTTCTAAAACCGAACTGGTAGCTTGTGGCGCAGGAGAAAATTGACGAGATGGCTTAAAAGGAACTGACTCGCTTGCTGTGGTTAAACCTGCACTTGGTACAAAACTGGGAAGGTAGCCGGGGAGGTGAGCGCACCCGCGAGAAACCAGCAAGGCTCCAAGTTGCGAACCGTCGAGTTCGAGGCGAGTGCGAATGTAATCAACTTGATTGAGCAAAGAATTGATGCAATCCCAGCCTAGTATCCGCACTTCTTCTTCTGAACCTGCACTTTGCGCCTGATACGCCAAAGCTTTCCAAAATGCCTCAAATGCCTCAAATGCTGCTCGCTTTGAGTCGTAAACGGGATGGTGCAGGAGATAATTGAGTAAAATGCCGTCGGGGGAGTCAGCGTAGGGTTGACACCGCAGGTAATAGTTCGTTCGCTCTTTAGCCATGTCTCTCCTCCTCTAATGCTGTGCTAGACTGTCCCACGATAGGCGATCGCACTCCTGCTATTTCTCCCCAATTACGCTCCTTGAACTTTGGCGATCGATAGGGGCCTGCTACTGCCGAGACTTCGCCCTCTCTTACGCTTTCCGCACTTAAAAGGGATGAACTAGAGCGGTCATATTCGGTTACAGGAGTAGGTAAGGTTTGTCCGAATGCGCGATCGCTAGAACAGTCGGTATCAGCAACCTCTAAGTAGTCATTGTCTTGCTTGTTTTCAGATTGAACGCTGTTAGTGGCATCCAATGCTAAATTCATTTTCTGGTTCCCAGAGTCCGAAGTTGCAGCGAATTGAGAACTGAAATAGCTCCATAGCCCCCATAAGTCTGCTAACCGATATCCCAAGCCTTGAGGGTCTAGGTTGGGTGGTACTGTAATCCCAGCGTGCCAAGAGTAGGCAACGCGGGCATATGCTCTCAATTCCGGCTCCAGATAACCGCAAGTACCGCCACAGAACACTATTTCATCTAGATCCGGTGGTAGCACTTCATCTAGCCAACTGGTCAGGATTCGAGCGTAGTCTCTCCTTGCCAGTTTCACCGCTTCAATCAAACGGTCAACTTCAGTGTCCCGCGCTCCTGCGTCATGGTTACGAGCAATGCGGTAGAAGGGAGGGCGGTTAAAGCGATCGCCTGATGTAGCTATGGCTGTTGCTAAACGAGATAAATCGTAGCCAGAGGTACGCTCTTGCACTAACTCGCAGCACCTCACCATGCCTAAATCGGAGGTTTTGCCTTTGCCTACGGCTCCCCGTGCTGAAACAATGACGGAGGCATTGCGGAAACCTACCATGACGAAAGCTGTTACTTGGTGCTTGAAAGCGGCCCCCAGTTTGCTGTTGTAAGCAATACAAATACCGCCTCCTTCTTGAAGCGCCTGGGTTTTGTCTAGCGTTACCTGCATCATCCCGGAAGGCGTTTCAAAGGCGTTAGCTGCTTGCCTGAGCAGTGTAAAAAACTGCTGGGAGTCGTTGAACTCGCCTGGAGGTAAGAAGACGGAGAGCGCAGCGCTGAATTGATTGCCCAAATCTAGTTTGCAAGAGGCTACCCACAAAGCTGCTAGTGCTTTGTACAAGGCTGTACTGTATTTGAGTCCGGCTAAACCGATGTGAGCGTTGAATTGGGAAGCCGCTAGGTAACCTACAGCGCGGCATTCATCACCGATGGCAACCCAGGCAATATTTTCGGGGGCTGCCGATGTTAAATTAGGTTTCGTGAAGGCATTGGCTGTGTCTTGGCTGATAGTGCCAACTTGGGATTCCATTACTAATGAATGAGCCAGCATCTCTGAACCCTTACGGTAAAAGGCGCGAGTTGATAAACCGCCAAAATCTATGCTCAGGATGACATTCGGATTGGATATTTTCTTGACTCTTGGCATTATATTCGGTGCCTATCGTGTGCTTTACACGCCATCTTAGGGACTATGCTTTTTATTTGACATCACCACAATCAGTGGTTTTTATTAGCCCGTTTGGAGCGATCCTTTGGGATGGTTAGCCAATTTTTGATTTGAGATTGAGCAGCACAAAAGTTGAGGTAGAGCAACTCAACCATTCTTAGCCTGCTTTTTGACAATTTTTTCAACTTTCAGCCTTGTCTAATTAAGGAAGGTATTTATTACGTTCAAATAAATTTAATTCAATCCTTAAATAAATCTGAAGTGTACCGAATTAGAAAAGAAAGCAAAACTTAACAATTCTTAACTTTAAAGTATGAGTTTTTGTGAGTTATTTTGCTATTGGTACTTATAGCTGTGAGCTTGCTTGCTATTTCTTGCACACAGTGTTAAGCAACCTAGAGTATTGTTGATACTGTTTTTGTGCATAAAACCTCACATTTACATGAAAAATAAAGGTACAATCTCACATTTACGGAAAAATAGAGCTACTTAAAAAAAGTAGGAAAGGGCAGTAGCAATAGCAATGTTCAGAGATATATTTATACTGGGATAGAAAATTAATAGCCTAATTTCTGAAGTGGATGGTGCGATCGCACTGCTAACCTATTTCTCCTCAACCCGAACGGCATTATTTTTGGCCCCAACGCCAGCTTAAATATTGGTGGCTCCTTTTTGGCGAGTACAGTGAGTGCTGTCAAGTTGGCAGATGGGAAAGAATTTAGCGCGATCGCTCCTAATCCTCCCTCCTCTTTACTCAGAGTAAACGTACCCATTGGCTTGCAATATGGTTCAAATCCCGGCAGCATCGTCAATCAATCTAGGGCGATCGATAGCAAAGGTCAAATTTTCGGACTCCAAGTGCTAAGGGGACAAACCATAGCCATTGTAGGCGGTGAAATTCAGCTACAGAGGGGTCAAATAACTGCCCCCCAAGGACGCATAGAATTTGGCAGTATTGCCAATAATAATTTAGTCAGCTTACAGCCAATAGAAACAGGTTTTGCTTTAGGATATAGGGGTGGGCAAAATTTTCAAAATATCCAATTTTCCCAACAAGCTGCTATCCCTACCACAACTTTAAGGTACTGCCAACCGACCCACATAAATATGAATCGAGATGCGCTGGTAGTAGGGATTAACCAGTATCCTTTCCTGAAAGATACTTCAAGCAGTAAGGCAAAACATCTGAAGACTCCTGCTAACGATGCCGAAGCGATCGCGCAACGCTTAGAAGAGTATGGCGGGTTTCGAGTGCGACGGCTGCCGGAAACGATTCAAGACGGGCAGCGTCGGGTTGCTGGTGCAACAGGAGCATTAGTACAGGCAGATGCTTTAGAGGATGCCATTATTCAGTTGTTTAATCCAGTAGGAGAGCGCATCCCCCAGACGGCTCTACTGTATTTTATCGGTCATGGGTTGCGAAAAAATCGGGGTGGAGTTACTGAAGGTTTTTTGGCGACCAGCGATACAGATCCCAGGAAGAATCAGTGGGGAGTTTCTCTGCGATGGTTGCGGGAATTGTTGCAAAAGAGTCCAGTACAGCAGCAAATTGTGTGGCTGGACTGTTGCTGCCGCTCGTCAACCACTTCAAAGGGCAACTGTCCTCGCTTCGCCCATCCCGTCGCGCTGCGGTTGGGGTCGCCGTCAATTAGAATTGCATCGCCCTTAGCTGCCAGGTAAGCTGCCAGGTGGACGGCCGTCGTAGTTTTTCCCACGCCTCCCTTAAAGGATGCCACTGTGTATATTGCAATGAGGCTCACCTCCCTCGAAATTCTATTTTCTAGCAGATTACCATAATTCTGAAAATCCACTAATTCGCTTATCCGTTAATTCAAATAACCAGTTATGCGGATTTTCGGATATCCGATTATTCAAGATTAAATAATTTCAATAGTCGCGATCGCTGATTTCCACAAGGAATAAGTTACCTAACAAAATAGGTAACTCAAAGCAAGTGCGCCGCGTTTTTGCTTCATAGGCTCTGCTAGTGGCGATCGCCTGGGTGAAATAGCAGCAAGGCGACAATATAGGGGTAAAACCGAGATACCTGCATTCAGAGGACGTGATATTAAGAAACGTAACAAATAAGTCCCTACGTAGCTTTCGAGGAAGCTTGAAAGCACAAAAGCATCCTAAATTAGCTGATTATACAACCCAGTTTGAGGAGGCAAAGTATTAGTTATACTCTGCCTTCGTACAAACCCAAACAGCGGGAATCTTTAATTGAGTCTTCGTGTCCTTTAGGATTGGGCATAACAGTTGAATCCCTTGTGTCAGGCGTTTCATTTTGTCTATCAGTAACGCCAAGTAGTGTCAAGCGCGTGACACACTGACTTTGATGTCCTCAGCCGGACGGGCAGGCGGCTATTTTTCCGATGGCCGATTTTTTAATTGTGACTATGAAAAAGACAATGGCGGCCAGTCGTAAAAATCTCGCTAGAGGTTTAGACCGGGAAGGGTAATTCCCCACTCACTCCAAAACCTTGTTCTAGGCGGGGATAACATTATTTCCCCGCCTAGAGCGTATAACCCTTGCTGCTACATCAGGAGACTCAAATTTCCCCGCCTAGGACGTGGAAGTGCTACTACTAGGCGGGGAAAACAGTAAGTTAAATTTATTGCCACAATAAATTAAATACTATGGAGAGAGAAAGGATATGACACTAGATGAAATAGTGGCGCGAATTGATGAAGCAGCCGAGAAAGAATTGACTGAACTGGATTTGTCGAGACTTTGGTTGGAGGAATTGCCACCAGAGATTGGCAAGTGTACGCATTTGACAGACCTCAAACTCAGCGGAAATCAGATTACGTGCATCCCAGAGTCGATCGGCCAATTGTCCAATCTAAGAGTGCTTTACCTTACAGGCAATAAAATTACCGAGATCCCAGAAGCGCTTGAGCAATTGTCCAATCTGGAAGTGCTTTACCTTCTGGACAACGATATTACCGACATCCCTGAGTGGCTCGGACAATTGTCTAATCTGAGAATACTTGACCTCAGTAACAATATGGAAATGACCGACATCCCAGAGTCGCTCGGACAATTGTCAAACCTGACAACCCTGGACATTCGGAACAATGAAATTACCAACATTCCAGAGTCACTCGGACAATTGTCAAACCTGACAACCCTGGACCTCAGTGACAATGAAATTACCGACATCCCAAAGTCGTTCGGGCAACTGTCTAATCTAACGCTGCTTCAGCTCAGTTACAACAACATTACCGAAATTCCAGAAGCGCTCGGACAACTATCCAATTTGAAAGAGCTTTGGGTCAAGGGAAATTACATTACCGAAATCCCAGAAGCCCTAAGACAACTGCCACAGCTAAAAATATATAGGGCTCGGTGAATAAAAGCAGAAGGCAGGCTAGATAAGGGTTTTAATCTTTTGTGGAGCGAGAAAGTGCAAGGTGTAGCATAAGCGAGGTTCAAAACCCTTGCACTTTCGTGGGAAGTTGCTGGGTAAATTTGAAAAATAAGCGACGGATCTACTATTTTTCAAGCTGTGTGGCGCGAGGCTATTCGCTCTCCAGACTTTTTCAGCAAGCCCTATATAAAGGCTAAGAGAGGCGTACCAGTTTAGAGTCATAGATTTGGGAAAGGGTATTTCCTCATCTATGACTCTAAACAAGTGCTGTTAGGTCAGGTTAGGTACATATCTTGACCCAGGGCTTAAAACTAGCTACAGCTTCATCAGAATTAACAGCTTTCCCGCCTATCCTCACTAGACCTCTTGCGAAAATAGCTGGCACGGGCTCTCCGGCCCGTCCCACAAAAATCTTTTTTCTTGTGGGATGGGCTTCTAGCCCCTTCCAAAATTTGATTAAAACGACTTTTGCAAGAGGTCTATTATCTGAAATCCTTGCAGGCAAAGAGTTTGACAAAAAGAAATGATTATGTTTATCATAGTAGAAAATAAAGCTACAAACCCCATCCCAGTAAGAATTTTAAACAGTGCTTTTGATTTTTGTTTTCGGACAGTGACAAAAGAGGGTTAAAGACCCCCAAAGCGAGGGAAGGACTCTGAGAGATATGGGAAATGCTTACGATAACCTCGGCGACTACGCCAAAGCCATCGACTTCGCTCAGCAGTGTTTGGTGATCGCGCGAGAAATTATTAAAGACCGCCAAATCGAGGGGGAAGCTTTGGGAGCTCTGGGAAATGCTTACCGTAACCTCGGCGACTACGCCAAAGCCATGGACTACCAACAGCAGTCATTGGCGATCGCCCGAGAAATTGAAGACCGCCAAAGCGAAGGAATAGCTCTGGGAGCTCTGGGAAATGCTTACTTTTCCCTCGGCGACTACGCCAAAGCCATGGACTACCAAAAGCAGTGGTTGGCGATCGCCCGAGAAATTAAAGACCGCCAAACCGAGGGGAAAGCTCTGGGAAATCTGGGAAGTGCTTACACTTCCCTCGGAGACTACGCCAAAGCCATCGACTACCAACAGCAGTCATTGGCGATCGCCCGAGAAATTAAAGACCGCCAAACCGAGGGGAAAGCTCTGGGAAATCTGGGAACTGCTTACACTTCCCTCGGCGACTACGCCAAAGCCATCGACTACCAACAGCAGTCATTGGCGATCGCCCGAGAAATTAAAGACCGCCAAAGCGAGGGAATAGCTCTGGGAAATCTGGGAACTGCTTACGCTCACCTCGGCGACTACGCCAAAGCCCTCGACTACCAACAGCAGTGGTTGGCGATCGCCCGAGAAATTAAAGACCGCCAAAGCGAGGGAGCCGCTTTAGGAAATTTGGGAACTGCTTACACTTCCCTCGGAGACTACGCCAAAGCCATCGAACACACTCAGCAGTCATTGGCGATCACCCGAGAAATTAAAGACCGCCAAGGCGAGGGAATAGTTCTGGGAAATCTGGGAACTGCTTACGCTCACCTCGGCGACTACGCCAAAGCCCTCGACTACCAACAGCAGGGGTTGGCGATCACCCGAGAAATTAAAGACCGCCACAGCGAGGGAAGGACTCTGGAAAATCTGGGAAGTGCTTACTTTTCCCTCGGTGACTACGCCAAAGCCATCGAGTACGCTCAGCAGTCGTTGGCGATCGCCCGAGAAATTAAAGACCGCCAAAGCGAGGGAATAGCTCTAAAAATTCTAAGATTGGCTCGCTCCAAATCTGGCAATCTCTCAGCAGCAGAGAAAACCCTACTCGATAAGTAGACCTCTTGCGAAAATAGCTGGCACGGGCTCTCCAGCCCGTCCCACAAAAATCTTTTTTCTTGTGAGATGGGCTTCTAGCCCGTCCCAAAATTTGATTAAAAGGACTTTTGCAAGAGGTCTACTGTACTCAAAATGGCGGGTTTCCTTTACCTTTGGCAACCTATACCATCCTTATCTCTATGTTACAGCTTCGCTACTTGAGTTTTAATCTTCCTGCGTAATATTAGGAACGATTTGTCTCTACTTCAAACTCGGTGAAAACCTTTGCCTGCTCTAACACTAACTCGATCGCAAGAGCTTGCATATCGGGCGGATAGCCGTATTCTCTCAATAGACGTTTGACCATCACCTTCATTCTGGCTCGGACGCTTTCTTTGAGATTCCAGTCGATAGAAGCGTTTTTACGTACCCGTTCTACCAGGACGATCGCCAATTCTCGCAGTTGGTCTTGTCCCATCACGTCCCGCGCACTCTGGTTTTGAGCCAGGGCATCATAAAAGGCGAGTTCATAGGGTTGCAACCGGTGATGGCAATTCTCCTGAAGCGGGGGGTGCAAGCAGGAGTGCTGGACTTTTCGCCTCACGACTTCCGCCGCACGTTCATTAGCGAATTGTTAGACGCGGGTGCGGATGTTTTGACGGTAAGCAAGTTGGCGGGACACGCTGACCCGGCGACGACTCAAAAATACGATTTGCGGGGCGAGGAAGCTAAGCGTAAAGCTGTGCAGTTGTTGCAGATTCCTTATCTAGGTAACTCTTGATAGTTACCTAGATAAGTTACATACCGAGTTGGATAACTTACAAGCTGATAACCTAGAGTTACAGAATCAGTGATCGCGTCCTATCCTAATTCGTTTGTCGAGATTGATTTGCGCGATCGCATTGCCGTTAGCGGTTATATTAAGCATTGAGCCGAGATAGTTGCAGTTAATCCTGGCTGAGTTTTCTGGGAATTCTAAGAAAAGCTCCTCCCAGGGCTGTATTTCTTCACCACTCAACAAGGCTGGCCAAATGACTTCCAATCCGCTCAAGCCAAATGTCCAAGATCTGCAAACAGACGTTATCGAGTTACTGGGGCAAATCAGCACCCTGATGTATCGCGCCAGTACAGCCCTTAGCTCAGATCGGGATAGTAAAAAATATGCAGCCTTCAAAAAGGAAGTGGATGATGCTAACCGGAATGTGGACAAACTGGAATTGAGGATGGCCATTGTCGCGCCGATGAAGGCTGGCAAATCTACGATTGTCAATGCCATTGTCGGTCAGGATATCCTGCCCAGCCGTAACGCTGCAATGACAACACTTCCTACTGAGATTGTCTTTAATGCAGAGTTACTAGAGCCAGCTTTGAGGCTAAGTCCTGAAATTTTAACCGTATTCCAAGAAACACTTCTCACTATCCAGCGCCAAATTCGGGAACTAGGTACTGAGGGAATTGGGAAAAAGATGGAGCAATACCCTCATTTAAACGAGTTATCAGAGCAAATTCGGGATGGAATATGGGGCTTATTAACCAGTCCAAAGACTTCTGGGCGCGAGCAGATTGTCAAAGCTCTGACAGGTTTAAACGATATTATCCGTCTGTGTAGTTTAATAGCTCCATTAAGCGATCCTTTAGCACAACTTACGGATGTACCTTGCATTGAGACTCCCTTCCGGCGATCTCAAGAAGCTGAGAAATCAGAAAAGCTGGGAAACCTCGCGATTGTCGATACACCGGGGCCAAATGAAGCAGGAGAAAACCTCAAACTAGCAGCGGTAGTAGAAGAGCAACTTCGCAAAAGCTCAATTGTTTTAATTGTCCTTGATTTCACGCAGCTAAAAACGGAAGCAGCAGAAAAAGTGAAGAAGGACGTTCAAAAGGTAATTGATTTACGAGGTAAAGAAAACCTTTACGTCTTAATTAATAAGGTTGACCAACGCCGAGAAGGAGACATGACCCCGGAACAGGTGAGGCAGTTTGTGGCAGCTGAATTCGGCATTGGAGATCCTAGCGATGACGAGCGGGTGTTTGAAATAGCTGGTAGGAGAGCGTTTGTCGCGGCTAACTTCATGCAGGAACTAGAGCTAAATCCAACTGTACCACCTAAACAGATGCAAACAGGACGCGCTTTGGCTCAAGAAGTTTTCGGTATTGATTGGGAAGATGACCTGGAAGACGCAACGATAGAAGAATTACAGAAAAAAGCTCAAAGACTATGGAAAAAATCAGGCTTTGACCTGTTTTTAGAAAAAGCAATAAAGGCACTGATAGAACGAGCGGCTCCTCAATGTATGAGTTCTGCTCTCAAACTCAGTCGTAGCCGACTTGTAGAACTACGGGATGATGTAGAACTCCGCAGTCGTGCCATTGCCCAAGATGCAGAGAAACTACAACGTGAAGTTGGCTCATTAGAAACAGATT
This sequence comes from Microcoleus sp. D3_18a_C4, assembly GCF_036702415.1. NCBI lineage: Bacteria > Bacillati > Cyanobacteriota > Cyanophyceae > Oscillatoriales > Microcoleaceae > Microcoleus > Microcoleus sp. D3_18a_C4. The sequence continues at coordinate 141,626 of NZ_JAUBTI010000004.1, forward strand.
TGAAAAGTCTTGAAGCTTGTCGTACACGCTTGCAGGAAGTAGACATAATTAAGACACAACTCAATCGAAATCTCCAAAAAATTCTTCAAGACCTCAAAAAAGCCGCTAAAGTTAGCCTTGAAGACTATTTTGTAAAAGAGGAATATCAACGGTCTGACCGGATCAAACAAATAGATATAGAAGTAAGAAGTTCGTTGCTGTCTACAGTTGCTGACTTTGAGTTTTTCCCTAAATGGGTTTCTAAACGAATGAAGTCAACGTTAGAGTTTAAACCTTCTGGATTGTTTGAATTTAAGACCCAAGCAGAAGCAGAAGAATTTGCTAATCAAGCAATTACATACGCTAAGCAAAGGGCTGACAGCTTGCTATCGGGAGTTCGTCAAGAAACAGCCAAAGAAATTGAACTAGCACGCACGGGTTTGTCCAACTTTTTAGAAAAAGAGACAAAGCCCATAATTGAAAGAGCGAGAACTCGTCTAAATGAAGCTTTTAATGTAAATCTTTCGTTACCACAACCTGCTTTAAAAGCTGACGAATTACAGTTGGTTAAAGCTCGTGTCAATACTAAAACTCGTTATGTGGATCAGGGATATGAGGAAAAAACAGTAAAAAAACGTGATTTGTGGCATTGGCTTTGGATTGTTCCTTATGAAGAGAAAGTAAAAGTAAAGCGGCCTGACAAACAAGAGAGTTATTACAGTATTTCTTTGGATGAGTTAATTAAGGATGTAAACCAATCCATTGAAACAGGTATTAATAGTATAAGCCAGGGAATAAATAAATACCTTGACGAAGATTTTCAAGAACGAGTTAGTGAATTTTTTAAAGCTCTAGAAGACTATTTAGGTAACTATCGAAATAGTTTAAAACAAGCACAAAATGACCAACGGCTTTCTCTTGAAGAAAAAGAGAAATTGGTGGGCGAACTTAGTTCTTTAGTACCAGAAGCTAACGAATATCTTAAAAAGACAGACAAGTATCTGGAATACACTATGGAATTGATGAAAAAGACAAAATGAAAGAAACTTCGGTAGATTCTGAGGCGCTGAAATTTCATCTTTGCTCTCTACAGAGAAACGTTATCGAGTTGCTAGATAAAATCAGCGACCTGATGTATCAGACCAGTGTAGCAGTTGGCTCTGAGGAAGCTAGCCAGAAGTATATAAAATTTCAGCAGGAAATTGTTCAAGCTAGCCGTAATGTACAAGACCTAAAACTGAAGCTGGCGATTGTCGCACCGATGAAGGCTGGTAAATCCACCATCATTAATGCAATTATCGGTCAGCCTTTACTGCCAAGTCGCAATGCGGCAATGACAATGCTTCCCACTGAAATCTTATTGAATGCTAAACTAAAAAAGCCAGTCTTAATCCTAAGCCCCGAATTTCTCTCAACATTTGAGCAGATGTGGTTGGCGGTGAGGCATTCCATTACTGAATCCGGTATTGAATCAATACTCAAACAAACTAATCACTATCCCCATCTAGCAAAGTTAATACAAACAATATTTGTTCAGGAAAAGTTTCCTATTCCTGCCAAAATTTCAGGGTGTAAAGCTGTCAACGAAACACTTACTTACCTGAACGATATTATCCGTCTGTGCCACCTAATTACACCACAAATAGAACCTCTTGAATCTCTCACTGATTTTCCGCGCCTGCACACACCTTTTTGGCGAACTTCTTATAAATTTGACCAACCTGAACAACTGGGGAATTTAGTAATTGTCGATACGCCAGGGCCAAATGAGGCGGGGACACATCGACTAGCGGCTGTTGTAGAACAACAACTACAAAAAAGTTCGATGGTATTGATTGTTCTGGACTTCACCCAACTAAAAACGCAAGCATCTGAACAAATAAAAGAAGAAGTACAGAAAGCAATCGAGTTAAGAGGTAAGGAAAACCTGTACGTTTTAATCAATAAAGTTGACCAACGCCGAGAAGGAGATATGACTCCGGAACAAGTGCGGCGTTTTGTGGCATCTGAATTGGGAATCGGCGATACTGATGATACCGAACGGGTATTTGAAATATCTGCAAGATTTGCATTCGCGGCGGCTAACTTTTTTATGGAATTGCAGCAGCATCCGCGTATAGCAGTGACCAAATTACAAACAGCACGTCCTTTAGCTCAAGAAGTATTCGGGGTAGATTGGGAAGAAGACCTAGAAGATGCAACGGTAGAAGAGTTACAGCAAAAAGCTCAAAAGCTTTGGAAAAAATCAAGCTTCGCTCCTTTCTTAGAAACAGCAATTGATGCTCTGATTGAACGCGCTGCCCCCCGGTGCATGAAATCAGCACTAAATATTAGTAATAGTCGCCTTTTACAACTTTGTAATGAAGCTCGATCTCTGCCTAGCTCTGTGACCAAACCTGCTAAACGTTTTAGGTCGGAAGCTAGAAGTATAGCTGAGGATTTGATTTTAATTGACCTATGGCGTAAAAGTTTGATTGAGTTGGAGGAAATTAAACCTTTACTCCACGAACAAATTCGGGAAGACTTGGAAATTATCAAGAATAAAACTTTGGTAAATTTGGAAAAATATTTCTTCTATGAAGAGTACCAGCGAGCTAGCGTTATCACAAGATATGCTACATCTTTTTTTGTGAAATTGAATAACTTAGAACGCTTTCCCCAAGCTCATATCGTACAGCGTTTTGGCCGTTGGTTACTATCTAGATTACAGTTTGCTCCCACAGGAGTAGTCTATTTAAAAACTCCTGAAGAGGCAGAAGAATTTTATGATTATGCTTTGAACTATACCAAGGAAAAATTAGATAATTTAATAGAAGTAAGCTCCCAAGATATCAGTATAAAGTTAGAGCAGAAGCGGCAAGAGTTACAAAATAGGTTAGAAGAGGAAATTTCTAAGTTTAGCAAAAAAGTAAGAGACTACTTTCAAAATAACTTTTCTTCAAATAGCAGTTCACCAAATATTTTTATTAAACCAGATGGAATAAAAATTTGGGGAAGTCTATTCAGGACTGAAATCGAGTCAGTAGAGAAATATCAAAAGAAACAAGTAAAAGCGTGGGGTAGATTGAGCTTAATTAAAATGAATCGAACAACGGCGGTTAAATATGCTGTTTTTTTATCAGAACTGAGCGAACAGGTTAACCAATTAATTGAGCAAAGAGGTGAAAGACTAAAGCAGCGGGCTAATGAGTATTTAGAGCAAGAATTTAAAATAGATATGGAAAATCTATTTAAAGAATTAATCCAACTATAGGTACTCCATTAAACAGCACAAGTTAACTGAGATCGAACCAATGTCTAATACTTTTTATTCTGAACAATTTGGTTTACAGAAACCCCCCACTGGTTCTCCAAGCCCGTCTACACGCTATCTGGAAGAACTTCAGCACCGAATCCCTGTTGTTGGTGACAAAGCCCTAATTGACCTGGTTAATGGTATTCAAGTCAGTAAAGACATCATCCGCTATCGCAAGAATCGAGGTTTTTTTGGTCGATTGATGGACACATTGGATGGAAGCGATCGCCAACGCCAAATCCTCCTCGATGGCAACCTCATTGCAGGTCAAGAAGCCCTACATCAGTGGGTACTAGAACTGAGTGATTCCCTTCGCATTAGTCAAGTTGCCTTGGAAGTTACCCAGCAATCTTTACTAGAAGCGCGGGATGCCATTCGCCAACAAAAGCGAAGCTTACAAGAACAAAAACAAGCCCTGCTAGCACTCAGCAAACAGTTCGAGCGACTCGCTCAACAAGTTGGTACAAGACTCAACCAATTAGAAGCGCGAGTGCGTTCGTTAGAGGTGCGGGTTGCTGCTAATGAGGATTTAGACAGAATTGTAACTGCTTGGGCAGCAGAACAAACCTATACTAAGCTACCTTGGCCTGTGCAAGTTGTCTTGTTAGCGCGGGAAGTCTTTAGCAGTTCGGTCGCGATCTATGAATTAGAAACGGGCGATACAACCCGGTTTCGCCCGTTACTCGTAAATAAAATACTGTCTACCAGCTTCCAGATGCCTAAAAGTTTTTTTGGGCTGGCTGACTTGTTAGATAGCTCTTGGGGTGAAATGGGAGAGAGCGATCTCGTTCTTACAGCAGCCTTACTAGAAATTCGCTCTCTCCCAAAACATCGACTCCTGAACGCACCCCTCCTGTTTACGATCGGTACAACCCTAGAACTAGCAACCCTTCCAGAAGAAGCTAGACCTGCAAAACCCGGACAGTGCGCTCTGGCACTCTGTCGCACCCAAATTGATTCCATCTCTCGCACCACTGACGCACGGGAATTCGTCACTGCTGTGGTTGAAGAAACTGCCAATGATTGTTTAGCTATGACAGCCAGGAGTTGAAAGAACATGAAATCAGCTACTCCCGACTTTGGACTTGTACTTACTGGTGGCGGTGCTAAAGGAGCCTACCATGCGGGCGCTCTTAAGTATCTTGCCGAACTGGGAATAGAACCCCAAATCATTGCCGGAACAAGTATTGGCGCTCTTAACGGTGCTGTTTTGTCATCTCACGGGTCATTCCAACAGGGTGTTCGTCGTTTGAACGAACTATGGGAACAGTTGGGGACTGCCCCAATCCTTCGCCCGAATACTGGTGCCTTGCTCCATACCATAAGCTACGCAGCCCAAACTTTTGTCCCAACCCTGCGGGGGTGGATGCTTGATTTCCTGGTGTCGGAAGGGATAGTAAAAGACCGTACCGCCATTTTTGACCCAGAGCCAATTGAGCAGCTATTATACGAAGTCGTAAACCCAGCCCAATTGCAACGGGGCATCGAGTTATGGGTGACAGTCTTTCCTTCTCTGAAAATTCCAGGTTTAGGATACGACTGGTTGATTGATTTCGTCCGCGCTCGTACTGGCACGGATGCCCACTGGCTCTGCGTACAGGATTTAACTGATGAAGAGGTCATCTACAATTTACTTCTTGCCAGTGCTGCCCTTCCTCTGGCATTTCCCAGCCGCGAAGTCAATGGTAAGGCTTATGTGGACGGGGGTTTGGCTGATAATGTCCCGCTAAGAGCGTTGGCAGCGCGGGGCATAACGAGTGCGATCGTCATTCACCTGCAAAACGGGTCGGTATGGAATCGCTACGACTTCCCAGACCAGACCATTATTGAAATTAGGCCAGAACAGCGAATTAACAAGTCTGATACACCGCTCATCGGCTTGGTTGATAGTTGGTTGGACTTTAGCGCCGAACGCATCGCAGAACTCAAACAGCGAGGCTATGAAGATGCTAAGCGTTGCCTTACGCCTATTATCCAAACCTTTAAAGCTGTTAATGACCAGCGTCAGAGTCACAACTCACTGGTTAATTCGACGTGGCGGCTTCTGAATGACCCACTGCTTTAGAATTGAACTTTAGACAAAACCATCAGGCTAACGGGGGTAAATAAGCAGTCGATACTGTTGGCGAAAGCAATCTTTTATGTAATTAATCGTGCTACAATGACAAGAAATCTTGGCTTTGGGGGTTAGTAATACTCTACGTTAAGATGCCTTGTATTACTTTCGCCAACAGTATCTTCGCTATTTCTGGACCTGCTAGTGGCGATCGCCTTGCTGCTATTTCACCCAGGCGACAATATAGAACCCATTTGATATCTTTTGGGCAATCGCGTAGAATGAAGGCGGAGTAGATAAATTCAAGTGAGCTGGGGTGAGAAATGGGATATTCAAGCGATTTGACAGACAAAGAGTGGGAAATAATCGAGCCTTTACTATCCCAGAAGAAGAAAACGCGACCCGCAGTGTGGACAAAGCGACAACTCCTCAATGGCATATTTTATCAGCTCAAGAACGGCTGTAATTGGAGAGATTTACCCAGATATCTACCGCCATATTCAACCGTCTTCTGGCATTACCAAAATTGGTGTGAGGATGGCTCTCTCGAACGGATTGAGACACAATTACATAGCAAGCTACGCGAACAAGTCAAAAAAAACCGCAGTGGACGACTCTAATTATCATTGACTCCCAAGCTGTGAAAAATACTTGTAATGCCAGTATTGAGTCAAAAGGGTTTTGTTTCTATAAATGCACGAATGGCATCAAAAGACATCTAGCGGTAGATATACTAGGTTTTCCCTTCTTTACTCATTGTACCAAAGCCAGTGTATCTGATGATCAAGGCTTAATTGAAATACTCACACACAACATCGATTACTTCAAATCTAAACCGGACGACCTGCCCAAGACCACAATCTTGTTGGATAATGGCTATCATCCTGAGAAACTAACTCAAGCTTTAGAGACGGTTTATCCAGAGATTATGACGAAGATTCAATTTGAACTTTCAGCTAAACCCTCGAAAGCAGAAAAAGCGGCTAAAGGGCAATCTGGATTTGTGCCTGTTGCGGCTAGATGGGTAATTGAACGGTCAAATGCTTGGGTGGAGCGATGTAAAAGTTTAGTCAAGAATTTTGACCGGACACTCCAACGCTCCAACGCCAAGCTCAAGCTGTGTTTCATTCGGCTAATACTCAAACGACTAGCTACCGCCTAAAAAGATATCAAATGGGTTCTATATAGTGACCACTACAGGTCAGCGTGTTACTGGAAAAAAAACAAATATTCAATTAGGAAACCTTAATATAGCTGTACAAATTACGGCTCAAAATCAAATAAAAAATGTTTGTTTGATAAAAGTAAGAAACTTTTTAGGAATTAAAGTGCAGACTATTTATTAAATAATCTGCTTACAGGTTAATTGTAGGAGACCGCAATCATAATCGCTCAAGACCGCAATCAGGATTTTTCCGAGACCACATTAAATGAAACTGAGTCAAAACTTCAGACCAAATTAAGGCTGAAACACAATTATAGTTGCAGTTAATCCTGGCTAAGAAATGTTTTGATTGCAGGTTTGAGCGTTTATGATTGCAGGTCGCTACAACTACTGGTTGTGGTGTCTAGGTTTTCTTGTAGGCTACAAAAGCTAATTGATTTGGTTGCTAGTTCTACTCATGTAGGCAAATCATTAATGAGGCTCTCACATAGACTGATTGCCGATAGGCAATAAGCACTGGCGATACCGACTGTCACTTTGTCACGGGCGGTTGTATGTTGTCCAAAATCAGCTACTTCACGGATATGGTTAACCAAGAGATAGGTGGGCTTAGTGACGTATTTGGAGATTGGATTAAGTTCCGGTCGTGAACCAGTTATTAACTGTAAGATAATGCATTGTCTCCAGGGGCTTGCAGGAAGTTTGCCTCCATCACTAGGAAAGTTAATTGCTTTATATTGCCATTCAGTAATCCAGCAGTTAGGCAAACTTCGATCAGATGGTAACTCATGGAACCAGATAATATCTAGAGCGCGATTTACGACACGACGCATCCAATTTGTAGCGTCTACTGGATTTGGGGATATGTCTCGAATTGCTTTTCTAATTAACTCAAACAGATGTGGATCGCAGCCTTGAATTTGGCTGAGCCGTAATTCTAAAACTTCTTGAATGTTTGTCTCAAAATCCTTGTTGGTTTGAAATAAACGGCGTAGCTCTTTGACGCTTGGTGCTCGCAATTCAGCATATTTTTGCATGAGGCGGCAGCTTGATTTAAGTTTATTGCTGGAAAACTGAAGGAAACCACGTTGTTGCAATGCAGTCTTTCGTTCGTGAGGTAGCGTATTTGCGTCTATATCTTCTATAGCTGCTCTAGCTAAATCCTCCCTCATCTCATCCGTACAGTCATCCCATAAATCCTCTAAAAGTTGACGATGGCTAGCAATCATTACCTCACAAACTGTATCAATATCACTTTTAGTGAGGTTAGTTCCATCTTCAAACTTTTCAGCTAATTCTCTAAGAAGAGCGACCGCAAGAATTGGAATTCCACCAGTCCAATTGCTGACTTCTTTACGGGCAGAATTATCAAGCAAAATATTTCTGACATTCAAAGGCAGCAGAAAGCCATCCCAATCTGAGTCCTCTAATTTTCCCACTAGCAGGGGCATTGGATTAAAAATTTCCCAGAAGTCTGAGACGCGGGAATCTGTTGGCATGAGATCGCGCAGGTTACGCAGATGCAGACGACTACCAGTGACTAGACGCAGACTGCTATGTTGAGCTAAGTTCCTTAGCTGATCCCATAAATTTCTGGTAATTCCTGCCTCTTTAAGAACATGATCAAAGCCATCAAGGATTACAAGTAAGCGATCGCCCTTACTATCCAAATCCTCAAAGACAAAATCTAAAAGCTCGTATATACTGCTGTTCTCATCTGGCTCTAAGTAAGCAGCTAAATCTGAGCTGATTTCGGATAACGTCGTCTTTAACTCTCTAGCAAGGCGTTGTTTGAAATCCTCGTCGGTACTTGGGGGAGAATGTCTTAAGTCAAGATAGACAGCCGCGATATAGGATTCATTACCTTGACGGTATCTCTGTGCCAGATGATGAAGTAAAACACTTTTTCCATATCGTGCAGGACCAACGACACAGACATGATCAGGTGTAGGTTTTAGGAGTTGGCGTTCCAGATTATTCAGTAAATTTTCACGTCCCAAAAAAGAAGGAACATTTACTCCCAGTACTTGATATGAAATAATCATACTTCCTCCTCCGCCTCTTTCACGGCTTTACGCTGTAGATCAGCAAAATCAACATTTCTCCGAATCCACTCTGCCATCATGGGAATTGCAAGAGTGTAGGCACCCTGGCGGTCTGACGAGTCAAGTTCTATCAGTTCAAGTTCCCTAAGGAATTCCAAGTCCGCACCCAGTCCAACCCGCCTAGGAATAGGAATCCCCAATTCCTCAAACTTCACCTCAAGTAACTCAAGGTTGACGGGATCGTCCCCTTCAGCCAATTGCTCACAAAGTGCCAAAATTACCCGTCTGCGTTCTTTCCCAGCATATCCCCATAAGGTTTGAAAATGTTCGTTGTCCCCTGCCATTTCCTCAATGGCTTTTTCAATATGTGATGGAGTGATCGTGCGATCGCCAGTTCGGGCGGCATTCTCAAAGACGTGATTGCAGAGTGACTGGACTAAAAAAGGTTGACGAGCACAAAGCTCTACAATGCGATCTCTAGCTTCGGTTAAATAGAGAAGCCTGCCTTCTACGGGCTCAGTGACGAGTGCCCTTGCGGCTTCCACAGGTAAATCGCTAATTCCAATTCGATATCCAATGCCAAACAAAGCCGACCAGTACTCTTCTCGAAGCCGTTTGAGCCTGCGAGAACCTGTGATGATTGCTGATAAATTGGGGTACTCATGCAGCAAGTAACGAATATTTTCTGGAACTTGCGGGCTGGTCACTCCAGAATCAATACCCTCCTGGAGCTTGTCAAACTCATCCAGCATTAGGAGAAGCCGACGGGGTTGGATGGCTTCCAGCACGGATTGTAGATAGAGTTCAAAGGTCTCAAAAGGATGCTCGGTGGAAAAAACTTTGCTTAAGCCTGAGGTAAACTGTGGTTTGAACGGTTTATTGTTTGCTCCTTCGGTTTGCCCAGGCAACCAAACATTAACACCAGCGTCATGGCAAGCCCACCCGATTTTACGAGCCATCAGACGGTAAACATCCTGGGTTTTTATCCCTACCTGGCTCTGATGTCCCTCTGCACCTTGAAAAGAGCAGTCTACTGGAATCCAGTCTGGTAGAACTCCAGGTTTTTGAAGTTGTTTGAGGATAGAGGTTTTGCCGGTGCGTCGATTACCTTCAAGGAGAATTACATTTGCGCGCTTGCTGGCTGAAAGTTGTCCTTTAATTCGTTGAATGACATCGTTTCGACCAAAAAACATTTCTTCCCGGTCAACTGGACTACCCACGATGTAAGGGCTAGTTCCTAACTCACTAGTTAATGCTGAGTTGCGTGTTGATCGAATCGCAAGGGTTAAAGGTACTTCTTCGTGCATAGTTGTCCCATCTAAGCGGGATGCCGTCCATATCATGTTGAAATTGAACGTACCAAATGCCTGCTGCGGTTCTATAAGCAGAGGAAACTTAACCTCACTGCCATCTTGAAGGTATGCTACCTTTCCACTTCCGACTGCTGGGTTAGTCTGAATTTGTAAATTCCTAATTGCGATTGAAGATGCATTTCGGATGTTTAGGGAAACTTCGTTAGGTATCCCAACAACAACGCTTGATGGAGCGAGCCGTGTTGCAATTTCGACTACTGACAAGATTGATTCAACCTCACGAGCAATTAGCTTAGTCACATTAAGACTAACTTCTCTTGCTCTTTCCACTACAGCAAGAGAGGTACTACCCAGCAATTCAAATGCATCTCTCATCCTACGATGAGCATTTTCCAACACTGCTACACGACCTGTTCCATCCGGAATTTCATGAAACCCTCTAAGAGAAGCAGCAGCAGTAGCGGCAGTAACTAACCAAGGTCTAATCTCTGGAGAGAACGTTCCTTCTAGCCCATGCACTACTCGGTTTCTAAGGTCATAAAGTTCTTTACCAAAGCGATCAAACCACAGTGGCTCTGCCCTACTTCCGGCTTGTTCGGTTTCTGCGATCATTCGCACTACTTTGGACTGTTCAAGCCAGTTCAACACAGGGTCATCACTAGTACCCATCACCATGCGAACCAAGGCACTTAGAGCATCTGAAATCCGTCCTTGAGTACCTTGCCACAGCCGAGCTTGCATTTGAAGGGGGGGTACAGGTATTTTCAGATCCCTTAAAGCCTCCATGGAAAGATGCTGAATAGTGGCACCACGAGCGTGCCCCTTCAACCAAGATTGGTAGGCAGGAGAACGTAAGAGTTCAGCTAGAAATTGAGCCGTAATACCTTTTCTAGGGCGAATGACGGCAAGACCCTGTGTCGCGATCGCACCTATTGTTCCAGCAATATCTGAAATTAAACCAACTTTACCGATCGTCCCTGATTTTGTAACAACAATATCAAAGGGACGCAGGTAGTGCTTCTCTTTAGCCTTAGCTTCTCCAGCTTTAGTCAGAAAGAGTTCTGGAGCTTTAGCACCAGCACCTATCACATCAGAAACCCGAAGCAGCCCTGCTACAGCGTCAGGGGCTTTAGCATCTTTCGTGCTAATAGACTGGTTATAAGAAATTCCTGTGAAAATATCAGCAATTTGCTGAAGCGATCTCAGCTTAATAGTTGGATCAGTTTCAGTTAGGGCTTTTAACTGTTCAGCTAAGGCATCATCTCCTGTTCGCTTTACAATCAGTTCCCAGTCTCGCTGAGCAAGAGTGGTGATTGAAGTGCTCCAAAGATGTGTACTAGATTTGCCATCATGAAATGTCTGAGCAACTCGCTTTGCCAATAATTGTTGTTCACTAGGTGAGAAGAGTTCTCGTTTTCGTAGTCCAGACGGAAAATCTTCGACTAAGAAAAAGCGCACAGAAGAAGCAGGCTCCTCACGTCGAAAGACTATGAGGTTAGAGTTAAGTCCAGTAAATGGGGTAAAGGCACCTGAAGGTAACGCTAGAATTCCTTCAACATAGAAGTCAGACAGTAGCCGTTCACGAAGTTGTTTTTCGGCACCTGCACGAAAGAGAATTCCATCTGGAAAGGCTACGACGGCTCGACCACCTGGACGCAGAGAAGCCATAATGTGTTGTAGAAAAAGTGCTTCTGTGGTTGAGGTAGGGATTGGGAATTCATTTCGATAAGCATAGGCAGATGATCGTTGTCCCCAAGGTGGAACCGCCAAGATTAGATCGAACCCTTCAGAAGCTCGGTTATGGCGCACTGTTCTCTCTAAAGTGTCGCCGAGTTCAAGCCGAGGGCAATCAATGCCTGCTAGAACAATGCGGGTTAGTCCAACTGCGTAGGCAACAGGGTTGATTTCGACCCCAAAAATGCTATTCTCCTGAATCCCCAACCAGTTTCGGGGAGGAAGAAACTTAGCTTGATCCTGCAAGTGACGAGTACAAGTGACAAGCAATCCGCCCATACCAAAGCAAGGATCGTAGATACGATCGCCTGGTTTCGGATCGGCAAGTGCAACCATAAGATCAGCAACTGGTTGTGGGGTGGTAAATTGCCCTGTACTTCTACCACCCATAGAGTCTGAGATCAAAGCTTCTAGGATAGTTCCAGCATTAGCGCGATCGTCTGCTGAGTCAAAAGGCAAAGAATCGATCCAGCGAAAAAGCTCGAAGACTGGTTCTAGGGTAGTTAATGATTCAGATTGCTCAACTCCAATTTGTTCAAGAGCAATACCGATGCGGTAAAGCTGTTGCCCAAGGGGTGTTGAAATAGCAGATTTTAAAGAGGGAACAAGATTGTATTGAAAGATTTTGATAAAGATTTGAAAATTTTGTTGGCGCAATTTAGACCAACGTAAATAGTCCGGTAGTGCATTTGTGTAATGCAATCCATCAAATTCAGCGATTGCATTTTGTTCTTCTTCGTAAAAGTCTACCCACCGTAAGAATAATAGAGCAGCAGCATGAACTACAGCATCAGGAAATCTTCCGACTCTGTGGTAGCCGTTGAGTGCTCCTCGTAGCTCTTTGACTAAATCTCGCTGTTCTAAAGGGTTCATCCAGTAATCTTTAACTCATTTAGGGGCAACAATCATGATGGCAAGAGGGTTTTGAGTTTTGCAATGACTTCAGCCGTTAAAGTCGGTGGGGCTTTGCCAATAAACTCGGCATTGCGGGTTTGCCAATCTAGAGATTTGATTTGGTCATATCACTTGTATCCGATAGGGATTGAGCCGAGATCCGATACTGTTGGCGAAACATTTCTTAACATTAGGACTGACTAAGAACGCAAGCCACAGTCCAGATTTGCAGAAATTGATGAACTAACCGGCACTGCTACTCGGCGTAAATCCATTCAGGAACTAGGGCGATTATTACATCTGGCAGAACATCAAAATCAGCCATTGTGTTTTATTCTGGATTTAGATCGCTTCAAGCACGTTAACGATCGATACGGCCATGCGACAGGAGATAGAGTTCTTTCCGTTTTGGGAAAACACTTAAAGCAGTTCTTTCGGTCTGATGATATAGTAGGTCGTTGGGGCGGCGAGGAATTTGTTTTAGGTATATATGGGATAACGCGAGATTTGTGTGCAAAGCGGCTGAATGACTTCCTAAAAACCTGGGGCGAGCAGAAGTTTACTGCTGTTAATAATCAGACATTTCAGGTGACTTTCAGTGCAGGGGTGGTTGAATAACATGAGTCTAATAGCATAGTACCACACTATTCTGCCCAATTGTTCTGGCGTATAAACAGATTTATCGGTATTAGGATGGTGGTAATAAAAGCGAGCGCGGGGCAACAGACTAATTACCAGCATTTCTCCCACCAACCTATTCAACTCTTAGCCAATACCGAACTGCACCAACTGGCTTGCGTCGTGCAATGCTCCGATGCCGAGTACCCAAGGCGACCTGTACACCAACGGGATCGCTCCTGGCTGGCCTAAAAATAGCGAAGCTGTCATCAACCGCAAAGTAGCACTTCAAACCCTTACCAGACGCGGGAACTCTGCTCAACCAACTCAAGAGCGATCGCAAAAAGTCCAGGGCTGATTTGGCAGATGTGGAGGCAATTTTAGAACTGTTGCCAGAGATGCCAGCACAACAGCCAGAGCTACCCGACCTCTATGCAGCGAGGGATAATCTTTTTGAGATGCCCTCTGTGGGTGGGTGGAAGTTTAGGAAGGGTGAGAATCGCGGTCGCTTCTATGCTTTTGCCTCTGCTCTAATTGCAGAGGCCTCAAAACTTGACCAAAATTACACCATAATCCAGCGCTTGCAATCTGACCTCCAGCAAGCAACCGAGCGGTGCGACGGATACGGCAACCAGTTGAGAGAAAAGACAGAAATTATTCGCAAGCTGGAGGCAAATCTAGGACAACGTCCGTTTTAGGTATTCAACCGATAGATTGATATGCAATAGCTGAAAGGCTATCACTTGGCGGCTATTAAAAAAGCAGCCTTAACAGCTTTCAATTAGTTCGGCTTGCTCAATTGTAAAAGTACAGCTTGCTATAAATGCTACCACTTTTGAGCCTCTGCTACAATTGCTTAAATTGGGGAGTGTAGAGCTTGCTGTTAAATTATTAAATTGATCTTAAGTGTACCGGGACAGGAAAAAACCTCAAAATTAACTTTTTAGGACTGAGTTTTCGTGAGTTTTTAGCTGTTTTTGGCTTTTTTTTCTGAGAATGTGCGAGTAAACTTGTGCAAGCTCAGCTTAATTGTTAGCTAAATTTGCGGGATTGTTAGCAACAAAAACCGCATGAGAACTCAAACTTATGCAGATAGAAGCTTGCACAAAAAGCAGGTATGGGTGGTAGCAAGCAATGTTTTTGTGATCACAAACCTGACTTTTACGTGCAGAAAGAAAAAAGATGCACCCTCCTTTTGCGGAAGCCTAACCGCAACGGAGGGTTTATACTTTTTTAAGCTTTAATGACAATTGTAACTATTCGTACTACGATTCAAGCTGAATATTATATAGCTATAAAAAATTAGCTTTTGCTTGCTGAAGTCCAGGCTACCGCCATTACACCCAAAAAGGATTATCCTATTGACTGCTGTGGTGAGCAATCCCCGATCGCTATCGGAAACTTGCACAAAAAGCAGGGATGAGCGGTAGCAATAGCAATGTTCAGAGATATATTTATACTGCTAAAGAAATTAATCGCCAAATGGATGAAGTGGATGGTGCGATCGCTCCTACAATCGCAATTCAGGCACAAGCGATCGCTGTACTCCCGAAATAGCTCACACCCTTCAACGAGCGTGGAACAGTAAATTAAAGTCGCCACATCTCGGCTATACCCCGAATGGCTATCACTTGGCGGCAATCTTTTAGGCAGCCTTAACAGTCTTTTTAATTAGTTCTGCTTGCTCAATTATGAAAGTACAGCTTGCTATAAATGACACGAGTTACAAGCTTGTCTCTGCTACATTTGCTTAAAATTGGAGTGTCGATTTTGCTGTTAAATTATTAAATTGATATTAAGTGTACCGGGACAGGAAAAAACCTCAAAATTAACTTTTTAGGACTGAGTTTTCATGCCTTTTCCTGCGTTTTTTGCTGTTTTTTCTGAGAATGTGCGAGTAAACTTGTGCAAACTCAGCTTAATTGTTAGCTAAATTTGCGGGATTGTTAGCAACAAAAACCGCATGAAAACTCAAACTTATGCCAGATAAGAAGCTTGCACAAAAAGCAAAGCTCACTGGTAGCAATAGCAATGTTCAGAGATATATTTATACCAAAATATAAAAAACTTCTCAAATAAAGAGGAGCGTTTGTATGGTAGAGCCACAACACGCTCAGTATTGAACAAAAATTCAATTAGACGAACGATCGCCCTCGCAGTTTTAGCAGAATTAGCAGGCTCAACAAATACTTTTCGATGCAGTATTTCAACGGATAACCTGAATATTGACTCTTAGTGGTTGGGTTGAGCCTGTTTGTTTATGCAAGTTCAGCTATAGTTGCTGCTAGAACTACTATAGGGTAAGCTTTGATTCCAATTCCTGCGATCGCTTCAGTTGGTGCGATCGCCAATGATTACCCGCAAATGCGGGGGAGCGAATAGGGAAAACAATTAGGTCAAATTGACCGATAATCAATGCCAATCGCGAGCGATCGCACCAACTGAAGCGATCGCCAATGACTACAGGTTTTTGCAAACAGCAGCTCTATTATTTATGAGCTTGCTGTTTTGATACTGAACTATAACGAAATCGGGGGTATAGCCATAGATCAAAACTCAGCCTTAAGGTGAACCCTCCAAAAGGAGCGATCCAAGTGAGCTAACAAAAACTGCCAGTTGTGGTGAAGTCAAATAATAAACCCAACAAATACCATATTAGTTAATCAACACTTATAACTCGTGTAAACAGCATGGAATCAAATTTTGATTTTCTCAAATATCCGAGTTCTTTCCTATTGCCTGTTCGCTACTATGATTTGTTTAAGAACTCCCAATTTAGGAATACCATTGAAATCAGACTAAAAGACGCATTCGTCAGTAACTTGATGCTCCCCGTTGAGCAAAAAATAACTCATTGGCTCAAAAGAAAAAGCACAGCCACATTAACTTTAGAAGTGGCTCAATCTCTGCAAATTGAACCAGCTTCAGTCCCACTTGATACCCCTCCCTCTCTCGTGCTAGCTACAGCCTATCCAAGCTTAATTCACATTTATCCTATTCATAGCTATTTAGAAAAAAGTATAGCTTGGGTACATTGGAAACTAGGTCTCGACCTAGCAAAATGGGTGAACCCCGAAACTCAAGCAACTCTCGAACAAGCACTCAATCTTTGGAACGACCCAACTATCAACCTAAGTGTTTTTGCCGACAAAAAATGGATTTTAAAAGATATCCCGGAAGGCACTATCGTAACACCACTCAACCCTGACGGCCTTGAGTTCATGCTAGAAAATGGCACAGTAAGTTTGGGAGAAAATTGGAGCAACTTCAAATCAGGATTCAATAAATTCAGTTGCCAAACTTGGGAATTCAGAGGTAAACTGGCAGCAGGAGGCTATACAAATGCCAAAAATTTGTCACTAGAATCCCTCTTCAATCCGCTCGAAGAATATCCAGAACTGTTTACTACCGATCGAGACGGCAAAGTTTGGATTAAAGCAGAAGTTTTTTCCCTAGTGCTAGCAACTTTTACCCAGATCGCTCCCGACTCCTACTCTGAACAGCTAGAAAGCTTTATTGAACTTTGGCAGAACTCTTTCACATCTGCCCTACAACCACTCGCAGATGCTTGTTGGTTTGTCCAAAAAAAGTTGGCGGTACTTGAGGTACTTTTCCAAAATTTCAGTTATATTTCGCCCCACCAAGAGCAATTGTACCGAACATTGACAACCTTAGAACAAGAGTTGACACCTAATCCGATCTTACTTGCTGATATAAGTGCAATCGCTTCTAAAATGCCCGACACAGTGCAACTCCAAACATCCCTGTATCCAGAGAATAGTAAGGATACCAGCAGCGAAGATATTTTAGCCTCAACTGACTACAAAGCAGTGAGGAAAATAGTCGAATTTGCAGGATTTAATTTAGAACTGTTCCAGATTTCTTCAGGAGATTACTATGCCAGCCTCAGTAGTGCTGCCACGCCAATGGAAAAAGAGGCTCAGTCTCTGAACAATTTTGTAGAATCAAAGATAATTAAATCCTTACTCAGTGAGCGTTTTGGTTTAGCAAAAGTTGTTAAAATAACAGTAGCAGGCTCAAAGGAATCAATCAGAGCAGTGCCTTTAGAAATTGTCAGCTTGTACTGGTTAAGACAGTACGAACTTGGCAATCCGCTCGCCAAAACCTTAGTAACAGAAATTTGCCTTGAATTGCTAACTCAAGTTGCAAACCAAGCCTTTATAGTCAAACTATCAGAACAAGAACAACAGCAAAATTTACGGAAGCAGCTAGAAAACTATAGCTCTATTGTTGAGATAAACAAACACTCTGAACTAGAATCAACCTTCTGCAAAGCAATTAATTACTTGCTACAGCAACTCAACCGACTTGAAAGAACAACCCCAGAATATTTTAGCTCCAATGGTCAATCCAACGGTCCAAGTAGCATCAAATCACAAAGCGATCGCACTTTGCCACAAACACCCCCAAACGGATCGATCCATTGAAGCGGATCAAAAGCAGCTCCAACTTATAACTGAGGAGGACACAGTTAAACCATGCCACGCCAACTCCACCGGACAGAAACTTACTTACTACGGCTAACGCCTCAAGAAAAAGAAACCTGGACATCTATGGCAATATCCGCCAGATTAACTATTGCAGAACTCATCAGGAAGCGAATGGCAGGATGTCACATCAAGACCATTACACGCATCAACTTTCAAGTTCACTTATTACTAGGAGAAATCACCCAAAACCTCTTACAAATCAGCCAGAACTTAGACCAGATTGACTATCAAAATGCTAGTCAAATCGACAGTATTGTTAAAACAATTGACAAAATTCGCTTACAATTACTCTCAACTGACACCACAGATTAACTGAAGAACCCAAAACGACCGCACAAACCATGATTGGCAAAATTACGAAAGGTTCTGACTTTGCAGGTTTGACTAATTACATATTAACAAAAGAAAAATCACAATTACTTTGCACAAATCTAGCTGGGTCAACACCGCAGGAATTCTGGCAGCAGTTAGAAGCAACCACTCTGCTCAATCCTGACGTTTCATATCCCGTTTGCCATACAAGTATTAGTTTTGCCATTGAAGATACTCCCAAACTTTCCAGCAACACCCTGTTAACAGTCGTGGACGCGACACGCAAAGGAATAGGTCTTGATTCCTGCCTCTACTTTGCCGCCACTCACGGCGATCGCAAACACTTTCACCTACACCTTGCCGCATCCCGCATTGACGTTGAAGGTAATTGTGTTTCAGACTGGCAC
This sequence comes from Microcoleus sp. D3_18a_C4, assembly GCF_036702415.1. Taxonomy (NCBI): domain Bacteria; kingdom Bacillati; phylum Cyanobacteriota; class Cyanophyceae; order Oscillatoriales; family Microcoleaceae; genus Microcoleus; species Microcoleus sp. D3_18a_C4. The sequence continues at coordinate 159,955 of NZ_JAUBTI010000004.1, forward strand.
AACTTCTACCGCCTAGAGAAAACACTCCGCTCCTTAGAGGAAGAACTCGACCTCAAAAAAATTAAATGTAGTTGGGAAGTAGAACACACTGCACCTAGCACGGGACAAGAGCGAAGGAAAAGGAGAGAAAACGAAGAATTCTCTCAAGGCTTGAGACAAACACCCCCCACTCCGAGTGCGGTAGAGAAAATCCAAGCCACAATTGCGATTAGCATTGAACCTGGCAAAAATCTGAACCAGCTTTTTGCTGACTTGAAAAACGAAAACATTTTCCCTCGCCTTAAAGTTAATTCAGGCGGTCAAATTTTAGGAATATCTTACTTAGCAGATGGGGTAGCAATCAAAGGAAGCAAATTAGGAAGGGGCAAAGGAGCTTGTACTCTGGCAGGGCTGGCTCACCGAGGGATAATCCTAGATTTAGAACTCGGCAACAAATCAATCACCACTCAAGCGCTTACATCGCCCCTAGAAATATTAGCCGATACCCAAGAACAGCCCATTCTTAGAGAAGCTTTTAAAAAGCGTTGGGAGCAAACTCGCACCAATCGTCAAGCACTCCATAAGCAAGAACAAATGTCTCAGAAACAGCAAAAGCAAGAACAACAGAAACCCCACCAGTTGTGGGGAGATGAAATTGCACCAATCGTACTCGCTCTCCTTGATTCTTATCAAGCAGATAGTCTTGAAAGTAACAACAAACGCTATCAAATCGATCGGTTTCTAGAAAGCTGCGATGTTGTAGTTCAGCGTGTAGATACTCTTGAACCCGTACCGAATTGTACACAGGTACTCGGTTTTAATTACTCCAAAAAAGCACTAAAAGTTTGGCACAACCTGCTAACTCAAGAGGATGTAGAACACTTTCAGGCCGTTGACCAGCAGTTGTCGGATAAGCAGCAACAACTACAACAGCAACAAACACCACAGCAGCAAATTTTAGAAGCTCAACAAGAAAACCTACAAAACCGCACCATAGCTGAAGAGATCGTTCCTATTGCAGGAGCAGCATTAGAACACACACTACTTACTACTAAAACACCAGCACCATCAATAGATTGGAACCAGTATCGCATCTCCTGGAATCGCCAAGAGCTAGAACTTGCCATAATCGTTTCTGACGGTAGAGGCGAGATTCTTCGAGCCAGTTTTGAAGACGACGGAACCTATCAATTACCAGCTTGCTCCGTTACACCAGAAGATGTGAAAAACTTTCAAACTTTGCGCCAAGAATTGCAGGAACAATTGCCCTACAAAGTACCCCAACCACAAAAAAGTTTATCCAACCAGCTACAGCGACAACCGCCTAGCCGCAAACAAATTGAACTCGACTAAACTTATCCCCCCAATTGGAGCGCTCCGATTTTACTGTTAAGATTCACTCTCTTAGCCGTAGGCAAAAATCCATTTAATATTTTACAATCGTCGAAAGTTACCCGGAAGCTATTCCGATTTACGCTGCAAAATTTTACCATGAAACCATCAGAAATTACACCAATAATTACCCCATACCGTTCCCTCCAAATTGGCGAATCTTTAATCGAAATCCTCAAAGTAGAAGACGAATATTGCCTATCTCAGACTCAAGCAGAACGAGCCATTGGCAAACAAGATAACTCTACTTTAAGATACCAACTCGAACGAGCGCAACTGTGGAAATCCCCTTGGAATAACTCTCTCAAAGTTAAAAAGCAAGCCCCCGACGGCAAACTCGATCAAATCCGTACTATTCATCCCATCCCTCTCGAAATGGTCTATTTATATTGGCAACTTCAAGCCCAAACCCGACCCCAAGCTAAAGCCCTAATTGAAACACTCGGAGAAAATGGTATTGAACAGTTTAAACAAATTGTTGATAGTGCTTTCACCAGTTCTGAGCAATCGCAACCCCCTATTTCCTACCAAAGTAATCTGCCATTGAAACCAGAAAATATCGTGCCAATACACTCGCAAACGAAAACCCAAATTCAAACACCGCAACCAGTGGCTTTCACAACTATAGACTCTATAGAGGAAATTCCTTGTGGTAAACTACTTAAGTTCAACAACTTTGAGATAGAAGTCTTCAAGTTCCATAACATCTACTGCCTTTCTCAAAAAGAAGTCTTTAAGACCATCGACAAATCACCTGCGGGAGCCGACATAGAATATTGCCTCCGACGATTTAAACTTTGGCACTCAACCTTACCGGAATTCATTATTATCAAAAAACTCTGTTGTCCACCTCCTAAATATTTTTTAATCAATTTCCGCCTAGAAGCTGAACGAAACAATCGCATAAAACCTGTTCCTTTAGACATGGCTTACCTTTACTGGAAGGTTCAAGCTATTAACGGTCAGCTTCCAGCTATCGAACTAATGGAAGCTTTAGGAGACAATGGTTTAGAACGACTCATGGAATTAGCTGATGCTAGTTTTAATGCCACTGTTGAAACCGAAGTAAAAAACGCCTTAACTCCCCAATCTAGCTATTCAGAAATAGTCACATTATCAGCCATTGACAAACCTGAATATCCTCCAGTTCAACAAACAAGCCAAACTCAGAACTTTCATGAATGGCAGCAATTCAAGTTTGAAGGAAAACAAGTGCGGATGGTAGGAACGCCCGATACCCCTTCATGGATAGCTCAAGATGTTTGTGATGTCTTAGGGATTGCTGAAGCTAGATCCTCAATGCGGGATTTTGATGAAGATGAGAGAGGCGTGCATACTATGCACATCACCGAAATTACTGGAAAACAACGCTTACAGTCAATGCTAACTGTTACCGAACCTGGAATGTACAGACTGCTCTTAAAATCTCGCAAGCCAATAGCAAAGCGGTTTAAAAGGTGGGTTTTCCACGAAGTGCTACCAGCTATTCGTAAAACAGGCTACTATAGTACCGATCGCTCTCACGACAATTCTGAATTCTCTGAACTGGAACAGTCCTTAGAGAGAGCAAAGCATGAAATCAAACAATATCAAGCAGAAAGCTACAAATTGAGATTGTCAATCGAGCGAACCAAATTTTCTTTTAACCATTTAGTTCAAGAAACAACCCACGTTTTCTCTCTCTTAAATAGCCTATGAGATATTGAGGGTAATTGTAAAAACCGCTGTCCATGTCGGTGAGGGAGCCGCTGAAAGCGGCTTAGTAGAGCTCACTCAATCCATCAGGAAATGAACCTAGCTCTCACCCTAAAACACCTTCCCGGTCTTAGTCCAACTGAAGTTAAAAAACTGAGCCAAATGGGAATTCGCACCATTAGCGACTTACTCTACTATTTTCCCACAAAGCATCTCACCTATAAACGCACTCGCATTACTGAAGCAGTAGCGGGAAGTTACGTAACAATTGCAGGCAAAATTGTCAGTCACAGCATCTTCAACTGCCGAAACAACCCCAAACTCACCTTACAAAAGTGGATTATTCGCGATAAAACGGGTCGAATCACCTGCACTCAATTCTACCACCATAGCTATTACCAATCCCTTGCATGGCGTTCCGAGCAAATCGAACTTTACACCTCTGGTTCAATTGTAGTAGTGACTGGCCTCGTTAAAGAAGACAGCTATGGCAAAAACATCAACAATCCTACTATTCAAGTATTAAGTCTGAGTGATGCCAAAGCCAGCGCAACTTCCATTGTACCTATCTACAAACAATGCAAAGGGATTGCGTCAGAAACAATCGGAAAATGTACCCGCATAGCAATTAACTGCGTTGGTGAAATTACCGATCCGCTACCCAAAAAACTTCGGGATCGCTTACAACTTACCCCTTTGAAGGAAGCGATCGCGTACATCCACTTCCCCCCTGACCATGAGGCGTTAGAAAGTGCAAGGCGGCGCTTAGCCTTCGATGAATTTTTCTACTTGCAACTAGGACTGTTGCAGCGCCGATATGCCTTGCAGCAACAGCCGGGATGCCCCTTGGCTGCAACAGTCGAATTGCTAGGCAATTTCTACAAAACGTTACCTTTTGCCCTCACCAAAGCGCAGGAACGAGCCATTCTTGAGATTTTAACAGACATGGAACGCCCTGTACCCATGAATCGCCTGCTGCAAGGGGATGTGGGTGCTGGCAAAACTGTAGTAGCCGCAGTTGCTATGCTGGCTGCCGTTGAATCCGGCTATCAAGCAGCACTCATGGCACCAACAGAAGTTTTAGCCCAGCAGCACTACCGCAAAATTAAGCAGTGGTTAGAACCATTGGGGGTAGAAGTCGCCCTACTCACTGGTTCCACTCCGACTCAACAACGCCAATACCAACTGAGGCAGTTAGAATTAGGGCAAATTTCCTTGCTAATTGGTACTCATGCACTGATTCAAGACACCGTAAACTTTAAGAAACTGGGAATGGTTGCGATCGATGAACAGCACCGATTTGGAGTTCAACAGCGACTCAAATTGCAGCAAAAAGGCGTTAGCCCTCACATTTTAACAATGACAGCTACACCCATTCCCAGAACTTTAGCACTAACACTACACGGCGATTTAGACATCAGCTTACTCGACGAAATACCACCGGGGAGACACACAATTCAAACCCTGCTATTTACAAGTAGAACTCGTCGCAAAGCTTATGAAATAATTCGGCAACAACTCCAACTCGGCCATCAAGCTTATATCATTCTGCCTCTTGTCGAAGAATCTCAAAAGCTTGACCTCAAAGCAGCCATTGAAGAACACCGACAATTGAGTGAAAATGTCTTTCCTGATGTTAATATCGGGCTACTACACGGCCGCATGAGTTCAGCAGAGAAAGAAACAGCGCTCGCCAATTTTAACGCCAATCGAACTCAAATTCTAGTATCCACCACCGTCGTTGAAGTAGGAGTTGATGTCCCCAACGCCACCGTCATCTTAATTGAACACGCGGAACGATTTGGCCTTTCGCAATTGCATCAACTCAGAGGTCGGGTAGGACGAGGTACTGCACAATCTTACTGCTTACTGGTGAGTGATTCCAAATCTAGCAATTCCAGAGAGCGACTTACGGTGATGGAGACTTCGCAAGACGGCTTTTTCCTAGCTGAAATGGATTTGAGATTGCGAGGCCCTGGTCAAATTCTGGGTACTCAACAAACCGGTCTTCCTAAATTTGCTACTTTGGATTTAGTCAACGACCAAGCCATACTAGAACAAGCTAGGAAAGCAGCACAATTAGTTACCCAAAAAGACCCTACTTTGAAACGGTGGCCTGAACTCTCGAAAGAATTGTTCCGGCGACAATAGGTTAATAAGGGAAAGGGGAAGGGGAAGGATAAGTTTTCCCTTTTCTTCAATAAAAGCTAACAATAACCGGGATTTTTCCGTCCCTTTACCTTCCCAAGTAATCAGCTTTTTCTCCCTTTTCCCTTCCCCTTCCCCTTCGTTCAGCTTAAATAGCTAAGACGATAATTAGTTTTAGCCATCTTCCTAGCTTCTGCTGTTGTCCAAGGTTTAACCGGAAGCAAATCAGGTTCAGATTCTAACAGCTTATAGGAAAAGAGATCGCCCGTTACTTCAGCAATGACAAAAGCAATAAACTTGCAACAGCTTAACGGCGCTTGTACTACCTGCTTCTCAGTAAATCTAACCACAATCCAATTCCACTCTAAGAATAATTGATTGCGGCGGACATCGCCCTCAGCATCGCAACAGTGAGTCGGCTGCTTAGATTTACCTGCATAAGGTTCATCAATCTCCACATCAATTCCTATCCCCGATGGAGTGTGAATTACAATAAAATCTGCTGAATAGCTTCTTCGAGATGACGGAATTTTAAACTCTGCTGCTTGGACAACTTCCTTAAAATACCGTTGTAAGTATTGCAAAAAGCGCTCTTCACTCACCCCTTGTCGAGCTTGAGAACAGCCAATATAACTAACCCGAAGTGACATCAAATCCTTGAGCAATCTATTTCTGGAATCAAAGTCAACTTTTACGCTTTTTAAAACTGTCTGCAACCCTTCTTTTTCCAGCTTAAAACTAGAAAATTCCGGCTGCTTTTTGGATAATATCTCTTGTTGCTTATACTCCAAAACCTGCTGCTTATATCTAGATAACAGTTTTTGACGGCAACCAAACACATAACTATAAGCAGCCGCAATTAAACATGAATAAGCCACCACTACCAACAGCATTTCCCACCATAGCCAACCCCAGGATATAGCAATCAGCGGGAGAGCGATCGCACCATAGAGCCAAAACACCCAAATTAACCACAGCAACTTGACAGGTAACACTACAGGCGGTTGAGGCGGAGTCAGCAAAACAACAGGCTGCCTGAATTGTTGAGTTTCTTCAACTTGGGATGAGGTAGCACCACTAGAATTTACCTCTGACAAAGGATATTGATTGCAGAACTGCATTACTTTTTTTGGGTAAAAAACTATGGGGTAATTCATCTCTTTAAATCCTCTTTTTTTAAGAGCGCTATCGCGCTATTTGTCAGAAAATATTTTTGACCTGTATGCCCAAACCACAAGCATCAAATTCCCAAAAAACAACTGATTTTCCACCAGTTATCAAGATTAAAAACCACAAACAAGATAGGCATCTTGCTCTTGAATTTGACCCAGAAACAATAGCTGCAATTACTCAAATTGAAGCTCGACATGATTACTACCACACCTGCATTAACGGACGATATTGATGAATCTTGCTACTCAATCTCTCGCTCAAACCTCCCTAGCTGCTGCTCAACTTTGGCATCAACTAGAGTCAATAGAAACTCCTGAAGAAATTGACCAACTGCTGCAATCCCTTTGGCAAACCCAAGAAAGCCAAGAACTTGCTGTTGACACCCACGCGGACTTAGCTGACCAAATTGATGCCGAAATTGCTGCAATCAAGGCTCGAATGCAGTATTTGATAGAACTGCATTCCACAGCTATCAACAAACTCCAAGGGTGGAGAGAACGCTTAGACAAAACCGTTCTCTACTTCAACGAGTGCGGCGTGTTAACTTCAGAAACTATCGGTAAACACCACCGCATTACTGTTAAGGAAAATCCGCCTACCTGTGAAGTTTTAGTTGACGCTTCTCAACTACCAGAACCCTATCGCCGCACCGAGACAAAAATCGTAATCTCGGCTGACAAAAAAGCGATAGCAGATGCTTGGAAACAAGGAATGCCTGTAGATGGCACTAGGGTTTTCCGCAAACGCCGAGTTGTTTATAGCCTACTCAAAGGCAATAACTTGAATGCCTACCCAGCTAATTTAAACTCCCAGTTGCCAGCCGCAGCATCGACCACTCAACCAAAAGCAAAACGCCAAAAGCGCCACTCTCCTTAGATAGGAAAATGGGAAGTTAGGAGGACACAGAAATTTCATTCGCTGCGCCTTTTTCTTCCCTTTCCTCAGCTAAACCTCGCTCCAATAGCTCAAATCATCAAGCTCCTCTTCTGTTGCACCAAAAGTATTAATCCACCTCATAGCTCGCTCAAATAAGTGGCTATTTAACCGCCGCTTATCGGCATCAGACTGAGGCGGATTAGACCCCTGCCAACAATTATCACCCAGCTCAATTTTATCAAGGCATTGAGGGGACTGTGATTCAAATTTATTCTCTTGCATTCTTTAACCCTACCTAATTGTTACCTTCAGTTTAACCCACTTTATAGGGAGTGGGGAGTTGGGGAGAGTGGGAGAGTGGGGGAGGGGGAGTTAGGGAGAATTTGACGCTTACTTCCTAAACTGTACGGCATTAAAATTTGGTATTTTTTAATGCCAGATAAAAACTCGTCAAATCCTCTCCCACTCTCCCCTTCTCCCCAACTCCCCACTCCCACTCCCCCACTCTCCCCCTCCAATTGAGCGGGTAACTATCCCTCAATCATCGGATGTCTTTTCACTTCCAAAATTGTACAAAAGAAATTGAGTGTGTGGGCAAAAAGACATAAATTTACCTACTCTCACTCATGGTTTCACGCTTCCATTGATTAACCCTATCCAATCCATTAGCATCGAAATTCTCAAGTCGAGGTCAATGATTCCCCATTCCCTTTTCATACTCCGCATTCCCCACTCCCCATTATTCCGGTACAACCGGAATTGATATCAATCATCACAACTAACTTTTCAGGTTTCAGGAGATACTCATAATGACCAAAAAGCATTCTCAATCACTAGAGCCTACCTGCCAGTATACTGAGCTTCTAGCAGGAGTTGGGCTAAAAATCCCTGTCTTTGATATGTCCTTAGAGAACGGCAAAGAAAAAGGACGCTACCAAATAGAACCGGAAATCCTCCGAAATTCAATGCTTGAACTACTCTTTAAACCCGAAGAATTAGCAACACTAACCATCGTCAAACCAGACCCAGATGATAGCAGCCTTGACCCTCTCAAAAACATCGACTTCGGAGACGGTATTGCTAGAAGAGTTGCCTTTAGTTCTGGCAAAAATGTGTACTTTGCTGACAAAGAACTCTCAGCCAGACTGTTAAGCGTATTCACAACTCAACCAGATCATTCCTGTCGCTACGGCTCTCTGCTAGTAAGCAGTTGCACTCAAGGAGTCCAGTTGTTAGACTGCTCTGTTACTGGTGAAACATTGCGAGTCAAAATTGTTGATTCCCAAAGTGATGACCCTTCTGAAAAAGCTTTAGCTCAACGATATCAAACCGGAGACTGTCACGGCAAGATTTCACCCACATTAGCCCAACAATTAGATGGCATTCACAACCGCCCTTTTCAATTTCGATTTGCTTGGCTTTCAGACTGGGAACAAGAGAATTGTGCGACTCCCAAAATTAACTTCCTTGCTAAAGGAACGCTACTTCCCGATTCCCAATTAACTGATAATTTAGGCTATGATATCATTATGGATCGCTCTTCCATCAAAGGAGTTGCCGCATTGCAATTAGCTGAATTAATCCCTTGCGGAGATTACGAATTTCCCAAAGCGGTATTAGGAAATCGAGGTAATGCCAAAGTAACTGAATACGAAAATTCCTGGCAATTTTCGATTTGGTACTCCGAATCAGCTATTCAGACTGACATCGCCACCCCCACCAAACTTGAAGCCCAAAAGTTAGCTGACTTGCAAAACAATCGGTTGAAACTTGCTAAATACTTAGTAGAGCAACATGACAAGAAAGTGGCTTTTCAATCTAACATTCACGAAGACAACAACGGATTAGAAGATGAAACCGATGAAAAAGCTCAACGCAATGAATATCGGCTAATTTCTATTTTGAGAAACGACAAACTCGGTCAACTCCTTGACTTTCCCAAAGTCGTCGATTTCATGCAAGAACAACTAGCTAAGAAGTGGCGAGACTTAGCAATTAAAGGAGCAATTCATCATGGTTCAGCAATGGCTCAACCCTGCGAAGACCTAAAACCCGGTACAATTGTTGCCCCTCACTTAAAAAACGGCACAGAAGTCATTGTTACCCGCTATCCAATTGTCAGTAAAGATAACATCCGCCGCTACACAGTAGACAACAAAAGCCATCCCGAATTAATGCAGTACAAAGGATGCGCCTTCATTCGCCCTGACCAAGCTATGCAGCACCACCAGTGCGATTTTGATGGAGATCAATTAGTGATTACTCCCGCCTCAAAACTGCCCAATATTGCCTCTGAAACCAGACACGCTAATCAAGAAAACGAGTACGAAGCTGTTTCCAAGCGCAGTAAAATTGATTACACCAAAGCTACTGATGAAGAGGGCAACCGTAAGTATACCAAACTGCGGCAAATTGCTGTAGCGATCGCACACAACAAAATCGGCTGGGTTGCTACCTTAATTGGACGAGTACAGTCTTCTGTACCCCAACCAAAACAACCTACAAACTTATTTAACCACAAGAAGCAGAAACTACTCGGTCAACTGTTTGATGCCCTACAAATTGAAGTGGACAGCCCCAAAAGCGCTACTCGCACAGAAGACTACCACCCCAATTTGCTAAATCTTGCTAAACAATGGTCAAACGAATACCCCTCTTACTTGTTTGACTTCAAAGACGATCCCCGGCTTTACAAAACAGTACCACTGCCCGCAGAAGACAACGCTGCCATCAGTTGCATCGCTCGCAGTGCGGTTAACCCTGAGTGGGAACCCACCCGCCTCACCAGCCGCCACCGCGACGAATTTCGCTACCTGTTCCCCTCTCCTAAAGATTTAGATGAGAGAGAAGATTGGGAGAAATACTACGTGACATGGGCCAAAGATACTAAAGAGCGATATCGAGAACGGATGGCAGAAATCTACGAGCAACAAGGCGATGACCTCAAAGCTATTAGAGAAGCTGTTGGCAAATTGTATGAGAGTTTAAGAACCGACGTAGCTGACGCATTTCCTCACCCCAAAGAGCGGATGTTAGCTGCTAGCGCATTGTGGCACGTAGAAACTACAAATCCCAATTTAGACATGCCTCGAAAAGCTTGTCTTGAATTGTCGCGCCAATTGCAAATTGAGTTCCACCTAGAATCTGACTATGAGCGGCTACATGAAGCTCTGCCCAAGGATACTTACATTTTGAGCGTCCCTTTTCAAAAATTAGCAAGAGATGGAAGCGGTCAAATTAAAAGGGATAGCAAGCGACAGCCAATTAGCACTGACTTAGCTGGTGAATGGAAGGAAAAGCTAGACAATAAAGGCATTAAATACGAAGCTAGTTTACATCCCAGCTTGCCGATGGTTAACTTTGCCTTGCTCGACCCCAATGAGAAATTGGTAGAAGTCCTAGATCAGGAATTTGGCAACAATGAAAATGACATCGACTCTCTCAATTTAACTTACCGAGATCGCTTGGGTCGAACCCAAACTGCCAATTCGCGTATTGTAGCTCCTGCCAGCTACAATTGGGTTGAATCTAAAGACAGCCAAACTCCCAAAGCTGCATTGGTTCTTAACTTGTTCTCCGATGAAATTTGCCAGCAATTGCAGACTTTTCAGTTTGAAACTGTTGAACTAATTGGTCAAAAGTACAACGATTTCAAAGATGTTGATTTTAGCACCGAGAAGTGGAAGGGAAAAAGATTGAGTTTTGAAGTCGATGCTTTTAAAAGCGACACTGGTAATTACCGAGATGGCAGCCCAATTGTCAAGCTCAACGACCGTCAACTAGCCATGTTTTCGCCTAATTCTCCTAAACTGCCTATTGGTGCAACCTTTGAAGCAACTATCGAATCTTCACCCAAAAGCAGTGCTCTCATTTTAAACATCGATCCGGCATCGCTGAGGTTAATTGAAGAAGCGGCTGAAGTGGAAATCCTGTCAGTAAAAGGCAAATCTGCACCCAATAGAGAGGGCTTCGGCGAAGACATTCGACCGGGGAAATCGCTATCTCAAACTTCGCAACAGCAACAGTCTCAAGCTCAACAAAAAAATTGCGATTCCGCAACTATTTCTGAATTAATGCAAGCTGCGATTGGCAATGCCTATCAGAAAACAGGCGCTATTGAATTTCCAGTTGGTTCTTGGGGTGTATTCGTCAACAGCAAAACCCAAAAATGTACCGTTGAGGATGAAAGTGGCGCTATTATTTTTGCGGCTGACTTAAAAAGTGAGCGAATTATCAAAGGATTATCTGAAGAGAACAGCGCTAAGTTTGTCGCAGAAATCTTAGAAAACACCACTCCTAAACGCTTTAAAAAGAGCCGTTTGCCGGCTACTGTCGAACTTTAGCTGTTTACCAGCCGATGTCCCAGTGCGATCGCCCGTTCCCCAAGTACGAACAGTTGATCGTATTGGGATTGTCAGGAATGTGAGCATCAGTTAGCTTGATTGAGGAGAAAGTGCGATCGCCTTCTCTAAAAAATCTGCGCTCGCACCCCAACCCCAACCCACATCAGCTATTAAGCCACTGAAAATTCAGTAAATTGCCGCACATAAGGCGTTCTAAATCCCAAAACAATCTCTGTTTTTGGTACACCTAATTCTACCAATTAGTTAGCAATTCCTGCTTCAGTTAAATCGCGCTGAATCCAAATTTTTCCATCTTTGATATCTACATGAACTACACAACCATAAACCCTCTCTTGGTTTTCCCAACCTAAATGAACTAAAAGATAGCGATCGCTCTCTTTATCGAAAATTAACTCTTTTTCCGTATCTTCAGATAAATGATTGGCTGTATGTCTTTTTAAGACAGTCTGGACTAACTCTGAATAGTTTATTCCTTCCATAAAACAATCTCCTGTTGGCTTGCTCTCCACTCACAATACAGGTCAAATGTAAAGTTTTATTAAATGTGCAAAAAGCCCAGGAATTTTACAAATACATTCAGGATTTACGCAATTGCTCCCTTGCACTCATCACACTATACCGCTCCATGAAACCTACTCAAATCTACCTACGGCAGACTTGATGTTCACTTCCTGCTTCTACCAAGGGAGTCGGCTCCAACTTGTCCACAGGCGTAACTTCAGACCGAGCTGGTCTTACTAATTGAGAACGAGACAAATTGATTGCCGCGTTCAAATCTCGATTAATTAACAAATTGCAGTAGCCACAATCAAACACTCGTTCCTTTAATGGCATCGATTGAACATGACCGCAGTTTGAGCAGGTTTTAGAAGAAGGGAACCATCTATCTACTAACTCAACCTTCGTGCCATACATAGAAGACTTGTATTCTAACTGACGACGAAATTCATAAAAACCACAATCAGAAATAGCCGCCGCTAACTTATGGTTAGCCATCATTCCGCTCACATTCAAATCTTCGATGCGAATGTGAGCATATTTTTGGCTAATATTTGTCGTCGTTTTCTGTAGAAAATCTCGACGAACATTTGCAGTTCTCCCATGAATCTTGGCAACTCTAAGATAGTGCTTATGAGCATTCTTTGATGCTTTCACACCCAACTTTCTGTTGCCCAATTGCTTTTTCCGATTTCTCCACTGTTCTTTACTCAGCTTGGTTTTCGCTTTCTTGAGTGGACGAGGAGACGAGTAAGAATTACCATCAGAAAGAGTAGCAAAGGTTGATACTCCTAAGTCAATTCCCACTGGTAAGGCAACGGGATGAAACATTGGTGGGATTTTGTCGGCTTTGAGCGTAAAGGATACATACCATTTATCCGCCGTGCGCGAGATGGTAAATGTCTGCGCTACGCAAGGGAATGGGATGGATTCTTTGAGCCGAAATGTTCCTAACGTGGGAATCTTAATTGATTTGCTAGCTGCCAATAAAATTGAGTGATTCCAATCAGCAGCATCTACAGTGAATGAATCACCATCTTTTTTCCTTTTAAATTTAGGGAATTTCCCCAATCCTTTGAAGAAACGAGATAAAGCCGAGCTAAAATGCCGAAATGTCATCTTGTAAACCCTAGAAGACAGGGTGTTAGTCCATTGATATTCCGGCATCTTTTTGACATGGTTTGTGAAAACTCTTTCGATTGCTGCTACCTTTTTGCTGCTACCATCTGGGAGACTTTTTACTTCTTGATAAAGACTCAATGCGTAGTTGTAGCAAAATCTGGCATAGCCAGAATGTCGCGCCATCAAGGTGCGTTGCTTGTTATTAAGTTTGAGTTCGAGTTTGATGGCGTACATATTCGGTAAAAGCTTTCGCAGCACTTTCTTTGAGTTCTGTGATTATCTACTTGTTTTTTAACTTACTCATGCGGTTATTTTAGCGCAACTTATGAGTAGATATAGGGAAGTTTGGGTAAATTTTTGTAAACAGTTGCCACCCCCCCAATTGGATCGATCCAATTGAACCAGTAAAAAACACCTGTTGTCAGGAAGCCAGAACTCATGGAAATAATTTAGGTTTGAAAAAGGAAGGGGAGGGGAGTGGGGAGTGGGGGAGAATAGGAGAATTTGACACTTATTTCCTACGAATGCTTGTCTAACTGTACGGCAAAGCCTTCCCACTCTCCCCCTCTCCCCATTCCCCTTCCCTATCCAAGGAGAAATTCAATGGTTACTTACGCCCACAAAAAAAAGTCAAACCAATACATCACGGCTGAAACAGAACAGGGAGAAAAAATTCTAAAGTACCTTAAAAGTCGGTGTGAAAAGGCTTTAAATTACTGCCAAGAACAAGGCCTGACTGCTGTTGAAGATTTTGCCGAAGCGGTCGAAGAATTGACTGAAGCTGACGGCAAACCAGGTATCAGCGTTAAAGTCACACAAGGTGGCTTCGTCCTCTCCCTCACAGACCGACCTGAATATGGTTCTACCACTGGCAAATACATGATGGAACACCTGGGAGAACCAGATGACAACCGATTCACCGCCGTCGGCATTAAAGCCACCCTCACCCCAGAAAAGAGTAAATCTCAGAGGAAAAATAAGCCTTCAGACTTAGACGAACTACTCTCCGAAATTGAGGAAACTGATTCAGTACCCAAGCAAACGTCAAAAGCTAGTTCCAATGCTAAGAAAAAACTGGAATTAGACGAATTCGATGAAGATCATGACCTTCTCGATGAAATTAATGGCAGCGAACCAACAATCAAAACTCAAGCTAAATCTCAAACCAAAAACAACAGCGATTGGGAAATAGCGGACAGCCGTCATTCTAAGCCCCAGGCTAAATCTAAAATCACTGAAGTCGAAGTTGACGAAGAATTTGTGGTAGATGACCTTGAGGAAGAGGATAAAAAACGTATACCAAAAACTAAATCTCAGGCTAAGCCTAAAACTAAAAATGTAGAAAAATTTGTCACTGCTGAAATTGATGAAGAGGAAGAACTTGCACTCCCGCAACAAGTTAAACCAAAATCCCGCCAAGATGAAGAAGAATTTGCCGGTGCAACTGAATCCCACAACCAATTTCGTAGTAAAAAACTTAATCAAAACCCGTTTGAAACAGTTGATAGCCTCGACGACCTACTTGAGGACACCCTAACCAAAAGTCCTACAACACAATCCTTGCCATCCGATGCCAATCCCAGAACCCAACGCCGCAAGAAATCAAACGAATTGGATATTGATAGCCTGCTCAAAACAGGCGCACAAACCAGCGAGAGAATAGCCACTTCAGGAAATGAGATAAACGGTACAACCCTCTCTGGACTGAGTGCTCAAGCTGCATTTCTAGCCACCCTTGTAGGCATTGATGCAGCACAAAAAGTTATTGGTGCAGCTAGGGAAGCTGGACAAGAACACCAAGTTACTCAACTCATCAAAAGGCTTAAATCTCAAAGCCAGCGTGCCGATCGGCTAACTGAACGAGCCAATCATTTACCAGCACTAATTGATGAACAAGAAGCATCTATTGATGAACAAGAATCAGAAAATACACCCCTACTTCCTCTCTCCAAAGAAGAACATCAACTCGAAAATCAAGCCTTATCTCAAACTGAAACTTCTGAGCCGGTTGGAGCAATTTTAGCCAAAGCCGTTAATCATGTCACCCACAAACTTAAAACCATCCCCCAACCAGATGATGAAGGTAAAAAAATTAACCCAATTGAGATTAATACAAACGCGAGTTTTGAAGAACAACTCAAACAAATTAATCAAGCCCTCGACCGCTTAGAAAAACGACTGGATACCCTAGAAAGCCGTATCGAAACTTTAGAAAAAGCACTTCAACAGCACTCTTGGAGCCAAACACCGCCTCCTGCGGAAGTTATGCCAGAAGAAAATAGCGATGATTTTGCCAAACCTGCTAACGGAGGCAAACGCTCACCTTCCCCAGAAAACGAGAGGGTGGACGCAAGAGTACCTGCTTTTACTCAAGGTCGAAATCCGTTAGCTACAGAAAATTCTACCCCTCCAAGTGAGCGACTTCCCTCAACTGATGAAGCAGTGATTGCTGAAGCACTGGTGCAAATTTATCATGCTGCTGTTGAAGAAGCTGCTCAATATGAAGGCGATCACTCTCAAGCTACCCCAGCAGCAGCTAATGGTGGTGTTGACCTGGGAAATACCAAACTTTACGTCTTTCTTGAAGGTGAATTGACTACTGTCACCCTGGCAACCAAAGATGGCTTTGAAGTCTTCGAGGCTACCTCAGATGAGACGAGAAAATGGAACGTTACCGCTGACAAACTGACTCCTAAAGACAAACAAGAAATTTTGAAATTGCCTCACAGCTTAGAAGAGTTCCAACAAGTCAGTAACCAAGAACACCTCGCTCTGCTAGTAGCCGAAAGGGGCAAAGATGCTATCAGTTTAACTGACTCTCAAGGCAACAAATTCGAGTTTGAAGCCGGAGAGGGAATCGTGACTGGCTATACAGAACACGGCGAAGTAATTTATGAAGCCATCATTCAACCAGACCAGGTAGAGGTACTACAATGCGACATCCCCGCCAACGAACTAGAAAGTTGGTTAGAACGAAGACTTCAGCAAACGCCGCCTTCTAACTCCCACCGAGAAACTGACAAAGCTAATCGAGAAGTTCAAATCTAGAGAAGTCCGATCGCGATTTGTGGTGAGGCGCGATCGCTTCTAGTTTTGCGGCTGAGATACAATTGTTAAAAAGTCTGTGGCTTTGACAAGTAAAATGTTCTGATAACTACGGCTCTTCAGTATCTAGTATGCTAAACTAACAATTAAACTGCCAAGTAAGCAAACATCTAACTCGGAAGTTTTCAAAGTTTCTAAACCCGTAAGCAGAACGTTTAATCAACTTGAGCTTATTGTTGATGCCTTCAACAACACCACTCGTAGTCTTATAATCAAAGTAAGCAATAATCTCATCTAGCCAACGAATAATAGTGTTCTGACTATCGGGAAAATATTTTTTGGCTCCTGATAGCCATCTTCCAAGTTTAAATAAACCCACCAACCAATTATTAGTCTGTTCAAAAATCTTTCTGAGCTTTTCTTTTAATTCATGCATGAGCTTGAGAGTAGGAGATACATCTTTAACTTGCACGAGTTTCGTTTTTTGCTCTTCACTCAGGT
Source organism: Microcoleus sp. D3_18a_C4 (assembly GCF_036702415.1). Lineage (NCBI taxonomy): Bacteria > Bacillati > Cyanobacteriota > Cyanophyceae > Oscillatoriales > Microcoleaceae > Microcoleus > Microcoleus sp. D3_18a_C4. The sequence goes on from NZ_JAUBTI010000004.1 coordinate 176,748, forward strand.
CTGTTTCGTTCTTCAGCAACACATATTTACTTTTCTTCAATCCTTCTAAAACTCTCTCCTGCTCGACTTTTTCTTCTGAAGAGCCTGCTTTTTTAATTAAATCTTCTACCTGTCTTCTCTCGCGCTTTCTTTCGGCGTCTAATTCCCTGTTTATTTGTGCCATTACATGAAATCGGTCGGCGACTACTTGAGCATTTGGCATCAGGTCTATTACTACATTTTTATAACCTTTCCATAAATCTATACTTACTTCTTCTATTTGCTCTAATACCTCTTTTCCCCACTCCAAGAGGACTTCCCTAATTTCTTCTTGTTTTCTTCCTGGCAACATCCCGATTAGCTTAGACTTCTCTAAATCTATTAATACTGCACAGTAATTCCCTTTTCCTTTAATTACAGCTATTTCATCAATCCCTAATCTCTTCAACTCGCTAGGCTTGGCTTTCAAGTATTCTTTCGCTGCATCTTTCAACATCCTTTCTATTTCTTCTGTTGTCACTACTCCTTTTTTGGCTACGCTGTGGATATCGTTCTCTAACACTTCTTGAATTATTTTCCTGGCTAGCCGTTTCGTATAGCTTCTTCTTTTTCTGACAAACTCTAACTCTTCACTAAATGGCTTGCCACATTTTTCACATTTAAACTGTCGTCTGTTAATCTCTAAAAATACGAAGTTCTCTCCCCACGGTAAATCTTTGACTAGGTATCGATGATTTTGATGTAATCTATGGCTTTTTGTCCCACAGCGGGGACAGCTACTTTCCTTTCCAATTTGTTCGAGCTGTAAAATTATTCCAATCCCTTCATGCTGGCGATGTGAGATTACTTTTATTCCCTCTATATTCAACAGCTTTGTTAAAAACTTTATCTCATTTTTCGTTCTCATGGCTGTTAAATCTACCTAACCCCTTTAGCTTTGGCTTATATTTAATAATAAATGAGCTTCCTCTGTCAACCCTGGTAATGACTCTACCAAATATTTTGCTAGCTTCATTTGTCTTTCTTTCCTGGCTTAGCTATTCATTTAGCATATTAACTACTGAAGAGCCATAACTACTATCCAATGCTGTGCAGAATTAATCTTCATTAATTACCTCACAAATGAAGTCTTCACGCTCTTCTTCCGTCATCGAATCCCAGTCTCGCCCCCTTTCAGCAGCAACAAGACGTACTTGTTGTTTGCCGTAGTGTGATAACTCTAGTCATTTACCCCAAGGTTCAGATAATAGAGCCTCAAAGACTTGAGCTTGAGCGGTAACGAAAGTTGTTTGACTAATTCAATTATTTGTTTGGCGGTTAATGTTAGCGTTGCCATAGTTTTTACCTCCTTTATAAATTTTACATTAATTACTTTTGTTTGTGAAGATGCAATCGCCTTTTCTAAATCAATACTGCGATCGCACTCCATCGAACTCACGTTAATTTAGAAAGTCCTAATCGCCTTGGGGGTTGCTATACCCTCTGCTTTCTCAACAACAACCCCCTCCCAATGGATCGATCCACTTTAGTCACTCAAAAATACCGACTTTGGTGATGTCAAAGCTTAGTGGCAAAACTTAGAGTAGCAATAAGGAAAACAACTCATAGTATAGAGAGGATTCCATGACTATTCGTTCCTCATCCCGCTATTTATTCCCAACGGCAAAAGGCTCACAAAGCCCCGCCTTTCAATTTCTGAAACAACACAAAATCAACCTTGGTGACTTCCTATTTATTGGGATTTGCCTAGCCTCACTTGTCTATTTTACTATCCATGACCCACTCTTAATTGCGACTTTAGGCTGCTCCAGCATTGTGTTTTTGAGTTTATGGCATCTCACTAGAGCTATTCCCATTGTAGAGCGATACATTGGCTGCAAAATTCGCTTTTGGCACATTGCCACTGCCATTATCACCTCCACTGCACTTTGCTCCGTACTCGATTCCCCAGCCAACGCCCTCTTCCTCTCCGGCTTAGAAGAATTTATGCAAGAACTCGCAGAAGGAGCCTCTTCAGCAGGAGGGGAAGCTATTGATGCCGAAGTCATTGAACTGATTTTCAACTTAATTCGCGGAGCATTTCTTTTGTTAGTAGCAGCCGCTTCTCTTTTCGCCTACAACCAAGCACAACAAGGTAATGACTGGAGACCAATTGTTACCCAAGTTGCCTTAGCCTTTGCCATTGTAATTGCCGTTGACGTAATAACTTTTCTGTTCGTTGGCAATGGCGGAGGTGGAGGAGCTTAGGAAAGAATGGGAATGGGAATGGGAATGGGGGAGTGGGGGAGATTAGAGGTGTGCAGTAAACAGCAAGCTGTTTAAATTTTCAGGTAGATGGCAGTTACACAATCCCTCATTTCTCTTCAAGTGGGTGAGTATATGTTAGATGTTGAAGCCCTCTAGTTTTTATCGGGTTGTTGCAATGCAAGTTTTCAAACTTCTCCCCCTCTCCCACTCTCCCCCTCTCTCCCTCTTCCCCTCTCCCCCATACCTCAACCTCAAATCTAAACTCGTTTAAATTATGATCAAAGACCCAGATAAAGACTTTATTTCCGTCAATAAAATTCTCGGCAAACAAGCCAGCATCGGCATCATTCCAGCGGAACAGCTAATTCCCTGGATGCTAATCACTGTAATTTCCTACATCCTCACCAACGGCCTATTCAGCTTAGGAATGCCTTGGTTTTTCATCACTACTTTCTGGCTAATTGTAAGCTGGTGGCTCCTGACAGGTAACAAACCTCACCTTTTTGTAGACAGGTTTAGACCTCCGCCGGGGAATGAGTGGTACAACGGTAATCTTTTATACCTTTCTCCCGTTCCCCAACACCGACCAAACCCGATTCGCCACCGAATCAGCGATTCACAAGTCCGAGTCAAACTTAAACCCAAAGTTGCTCCCACTCAACAAGGAGGTAACAGCCGACTTATGCCCTTCCAAAACTACCAAAACCTCCTGTGTTTAGTCACTATCAAAAAGGATGGTCGAGAAGTTTCTGGTTACTTACTGAATGAAGGCAGTCAATACCAAATTGTATTCGGATTCGAGACGGCTGGCTTTCACAACATTCTCTACCGCCATGAAGTAAACAATGCAGCCACCGCCTTAGAAGAAGGGCTAAAAGATATTCCCCCAGGCGAAAAAATGACCTTTCATACCGGCTGCTACAGCAGCGATTGCCTTCGCCAGCAACAGTTAACTGAATTGGCTGACAACTGTCACCTCAAACCCATTTCTGTACTCGTTCGTAACGAACAGAAACGCATTCAAGAACTCAACTTAGCAGGCACCAGACAACTGTGGAACCAAACTATTTTCTGCACTTGGACATTCAACGCTCAATCTGGCTCCAAATCCAACGACCCTCTGAGTAAATTCATCAATGGAATTATCAACACAGCCAACAGCATTGCTGCACAATTTACAGGCAACCAGCGCATCTACTCTGAACGCTTTTACAAACAACTGCTGCTCGACGCTTTCGAGCAAGGCTATATCCGGTGGGAACTCTTGCTAAACACCAAAATCGGACTGGAAATTCAACCCATGAATGCCCAAGCATTGTGGGGATGGCTGTGGCAAAAATTCAACAGCGCACCCGTACCCCCTATTCCCCAACTTCTCACCTTAAAAGAAACCGCGTCGGACTACAAACTAACCGAAACCATCAACAGTCACAAACACGCCTGCACCATTTTAATTGAAGGTATGAGCGGCCGTTCGAGCTGCCCAGAACACAGAAAAGCTAGCTCACGCATTTTGCTTCCCGGCAGAAACGCAGAATGCGGCGTGCTAACAATGGAAGAGGGCCCCGGCGGCTGGCTCAATACCAGAGAGCAACTGCAATGGCTCTGGAAAATTATGAGCAACAGCTACGTCCGCGATACTGAAGCCGTTGTCGAAATTAGCGCCGCTCCCAACTTTATTATTCAAGACAACTTAGCAAGGCAAGCTAAACAATCTAAAACTGCCAAAAAACGCGCTTTAGAAAAAGGTCAAGGTCGCGATGTAGGAGCAGAAGTCAAACAGGAAGAATCCTTTGAAGCCCAGAAAAAAATGTACAAAGGTGCAAGAGCAATTCACGCTGCTGTCACCTTCTTAGTCTACCGACCAACGCCGGAGCAACTAACACACGCTTGCCAAATGCTCTCCCACAGCTTCGGCTCTGCCAAGGTATTAAGAGAGCGCAACATTGCTTGGCAACTGTGGCTAGAAACTTTGCCTATTACTGTAAGCTGGCTGTTGCACAGCAGTTCGCTAATTAACGAACGCCGCCTCACCTTAGACACCGAAACTGTCCCCGGTATTTTGCCCTTAACTGCTGTAAGGGACATCGACTCAAAAGGAGTTGAATTCATCACCAAAGGCGGCAAACCCGTGTACGTTGACCTCATGCACAACCAAACCAGCCGCGCTGTCATAACAGGCGAGTCTGGTTCCGGTAAAAGTGTTTTGGGATGGCGATTTGCCGCCGATGCAATAGCCGCTAATATCCCAGTAGTCGGTATGGACATCTCAGCAGGAAGCGGCAGTACCTTTGAGACAGCAGTGAAACTGTTAGGCGACGACGGTGCGTACTACGACATCACCTCTGGTAGCTCAAATCTACTCGAAATACCCGATTTGAGGCGTTTTGATAGAGAAGAGCGATCGCGCCGACTAGACCAATGGAAAGAGTTTATCAGAAAAGCGCTGACTATTATCAGCATGGGCAAAGTCCGCGACCCAAAATTAGCGCAGCGAGTCGATGCCATTTTGCTCCTAACTCTGAAAAAATTTCTGGAAGACCCAGACATTATCGAGCGCTACAATACGGCATTTGAAAAAGGCTGGAAATCGACCGCTTGGCAAGAAATGCCAACCCTCACAAACCTCCTAAAATTCTGCACAAAAGAGCAACTAAACCTGCAAAATTTTACCGACTTCGACCGCATTGCCATCAACCAAATTATCACTCAATGCAACGCATTACTAGCCTCACCTTTAGGGAAAGCAATTGGCAGACCGAGTACATTTTCACCCGAACCCGCTGTTAAGTTTTTTGCCCTTAGCGGTTTGGGTAACGAACAAGACCAGTATTTAATGGCCATTAACGCCCACGCTGCTTGCATTCGCAACGCACTTTCTCACCCTAAAAGCCTATTTATCGGAGACGAACTTTCGATTTTGTTTAAAAAAGACGGATTTGCTGAAGTAGTAGGCGAACTCTGTGCAGTGGGTAGAAAGAATGGCATTTCAGTGCTCTTGCTATCCCAAGATATCGACAGTATTTGTGACTGTAGTGCGGGAACTATGATTATGCAAAACATGGTGTATCGAATTACCGGAAGATTGACATCAAACGGAGCCAGTTCTTGGATCAAAAATTTGGGATATCCGGCTGAAGTTATTAGCCAAAATGCCACAGAAGCTTTCCTTCCCAGAGCTGCCGACCTTTATTCCAATTGGCTAATTGAAAAAGGAGGTCGTTTCTGGCAAAGCCGATACTATCCAGGCGAAATGATATTAGCAAGTGTGGCTAACAATCAAGCTGAATTGATGGCCCGCGCCCGAGTTATGGCTCAATATCCCAATACGTTAAAAGGGCAATTGCTAGCACTCAAACAATTTGCATCGGAATATGTACAAGCCGTTAAAGAAGGGCGTTCATTAGCCAATATTGGCAAGAATGCAGTCACAGATATCAAGGAACACAAATCTCATCAAGACCTTATTGCTAGCTAGACGGAGAAAAACCGATGAAATCACCGAAATTGCTTGTTAAACTTGCCCTCGGCATTCCTGCAATTTGGCTGAGCTTAATACTAAATTCTGTTGAAGCAAAAGCTCAAACCTCTGACAGCAATCCGACTGCAACACAGCTTCCCAGCTTAAACAATCCTAACAGCAGCACTTTCAACCGCTCCAGCTTCACAGTTCCCAATCAACAAATAGAAAGCCAAATCCAACAATCAGCTCATAACTTCTTGAGCAACCAGAAAGAAATAGGAGGTATAGAAAACACAATTAGCGACATAACAGGCGAAATTTCAGATACCATCTCCACCATCTCCGACAGCATCTCAGGCATCTGGGACAATTTGTTAAATAAAGTCGAAAATTTTAGCAGTGAAATAGAGTCAACCCTCTCTTCATTCCTAGGAGAATTGAAAGTTCCAGACCTAAAAGAAGCAGTTAAAAGCATAATGGACGGCAACACCTCCGAAAGCGAAGGGACAAAACTATCCGCTGCTTTAGAGAAGAAACCGCAAGATTCTTACAGCCTCAAAGAGAACAACGCAGAGTTAGCAGAAAGAGAAAGTGCTGTAAGTGAAGCCAATAAAGCTACTCTCAGTAAAGATGCTCAACAAAAGCAAGCGACTCTGAAAGAAATTGTCCAACAAAACGTAGAGCAAACTGGTCAAATTAGCCAAAATTCAATGGAATTGGGTGCTGATTCAGAAGGTCAAGATGTCACCCAGAACATTATGAGAAATATATCTCAACAAAGTGCGATCGCAGCTCAACAAGCAGCCTTATCAGCAGAAAATCAAAGTGCCTTAGTTATGCAGGGCCAGCAAGCGCAAATTGACCGCAGTCTTGCCAACATTCTCAACGCTCAACAGGCAGAAGAACTTAACGAAATTAACACCGCCCAGAGACGGCAGGATGCTGCGGCTGCTACCGCTTCTTCTACTCAAGCCGGACTGTTTCAAATGCCGGGAGGCATAACCCTGGGGGCAAGCGAAGACTAAAATCACAACAAGGAGACACCGCGATGCTGACACAACTAATCGCCCAAACTAGCACAGCAGGACAAGCCCTGGACACTCTATCTGATGCCATAGAAGTCTCTCAAAAAACCATCGAATCGTGGAATTTAGTTTGGTTTAACACCTTCAACACTCAAGAATCCTCTCTCTGGATTGCCTTAGTCAAACTAGGACTAATTCTGGCGGGAATATCTGTTACTTACCTCGCTGTCACCAGTGGCAAAGAAATCATCGAAAAACAGTCTTGGTCAGAGCTAGTAGCCATGTTTATCTGGCCACTCGTAATTGTAGTATTTCTCAGTAACAACGGCAAAGTCTTAGCTGAAAGCATCAAATTTATTAAAGCTGTAGGTAGCACTCAAGTTCAGGAAATTATGAAGATTCAAGTCGGAGAAATGACCTTCAGAACTGCCCTGAGCGACGTTAACCTCACCAGTGCTGGCAAAGAAGAGATTGAGAAACTCTATAGCGAATGCCAGGGCAAAGTTGGAGAGGCTTTAGTCCAATGCTGGAACAGCAAAAAAGAGCCTGCTCAACAAATTCTCCAGGCAGCGGAACAGCAAAATGGAGGCCCCCTCAAAAGCTTGCAGCGGTTTGTTGAAAACTTAGGCAATGTTGCCAATCTTCAAGATATAGGAAATGGCGATTTTGCAGGGCAAGTTTTTAGGTCTACTATCTTACCTATCATTCGCTTAATTCTTAGATCGGTACAGTGGGCATTTGTCAACATTTTAGAAGCAGCCTTGTTGCTAACAGCTTTATTCGGGCCTCTGGCAATGGGTTTGTCGCTGCTGCCGCTGCAAGGAAAACCAATCTGGGCTTGGTTAATAGGATTTATGTCGTTATTTGGAGTGCAATTGGGCTACAACATCGTCGTTGGATTAGTCGCTGTAGTGATTGTCAAGTCCGATGCAGAGTTAGTTACAGATATCGCCTTTTTATTCTTTTTAGCTGTGTTTTCTCCTACTCTTGCTGTGTTAATTGCCAAGGGTGGAGGAACCGCTTTGTACAGTGCGATCGCTAATAGCACCAAACAGCTTACAGATATTGCCAGTAACGCGATTGGTCTTGTTGCCGGAAAACTCCTTTAGGACTGAATTCGTCCACCCAAATTTGTTCAAATTTACCACTACTCAACCTGAGAATTTATGAATGTCAAATTCAAGCAATCACAACCCTTACTCCCTGAATCTAAAAACACCTTAGCCTTGTGCTTTGTTCTACTAACAAGCTTTGTTTTCCTCCTGACAATTACTGTTTTAGTGAATACAGTCAGTTTGAGAGCCTTATCTCAAAGAAAAGTTACCTTTGTCCAGTTAAAAGACGGAACCGCAGCCCGAATTGCAGAACAAGATGAATTTTACAGAGAGCCTAAAACTATCCAAACTTTCGTGTCAAGTTGGGTGAATTTAACCTGGGCTTGGTCAGGCAAAATACCCGGCACAAATGACCCCGACCCCGGCATTAAAGTTAAAGGCAGTACCAAAGTTCCTACAACTGCTTGGATGGGTTCATTGATGATGGAGTCAGAGTTTGGAAAAGCTTCCCTTGTCGAACTTGCCCCACTCGTTCCTAACACCATCTATTCAGGAAAAACCCGCTCTGGAGTCTATATCTCTCACATAGGAGAACCCAGAGAAATAAAAAGAGGAGTTTGGGAAATAGATGTAATTGCTACTCGCGTAGTGCTAGAGCAAGGCATTGGAGAAAGCCGAGAACAGTTTAATCGAACCTTCACCATCAAAGCCGTAGAAATTCCCAAATCCCCTCTCCAAGAAAACGCTAATGAATTAGAGAAGACTATTCACTCTTTGAGAGCAGCCGGATTAGAAATTTCCCGAATTGTTGAATTTAAACCTTAGAGGGGGAAGGGGAAGGAGTACCGCCCCTACAGAAACCGATTTGTTTGTATTTCACTTACCTGACAAGTGCTGTATATGAACTTCAAGCGGTTGTATTTAACAACAAAGAAGTCGTGATTTTCTGCTCTTTCCCACTCACAGAAAAGCCAATCATTTGTTAATTAACCATCGTAATAAGCAACAACCGAGGTAGCCATGAGTAATAGACAAGAATCTTCAAACAATTCTCATCCAACAAAGTTGACAGCAGCAGAATTTGAGCAAAAGAATTCACTCCCTCTTGATAGCGAAAGTATCCTTAATAACGATAGTAGCAAGATGTCAGAAGATAACTTTTCCCCTTCCCCTTCCCCCTCGCAAGATGATATTGACGAGAACTTCATTGCTAACTTTGACCCCAATGCACCCCTAACATTGGAAACTCAATATCAACTTGCTCAAGATGAGGAAAGACCACTGCCCCCGCCTGTTTCCGAAAGAGGCGTTCCTAGAGCAGTGACAATGCTGCTGTTGACTGGTGGAATACTATTGCTAGGACTGCTGATTTGGCAATTTATCAAGCCTAAATCACCTCGCGAACCTATCGCACAATCAACACCAAAAGAAAGCTCTTCTGGCACCATTAAAGATGAAAAACCGGAGTTGCTGGCTAAATTAGCTTACCAAGACCAACAAAAACTGTTAGCCGAAAAACCGCAAAAAACCGCAAAACCCAAAACAGAACCGTCGCCCAAACCGTCAAGAGCCCCGCGAACTCCTCGAACTCCGCGTCCAGTCGCTACCCGGAGCGCTACACCGCCACCTACTCCTCTACGCGAACCCCTACCCGCACCCAGAACAGTAGTGCGGACGGTAACACTACCTGCACCCATACCTCAAAGAGTACCCTCAAGAACACCCGCACCAGCCCCCATACCCAAATCGTTAATACCCCCACCTTTAATTCCAACTCCAACAGAAGAAAAAATCGACCCGTTTGAGCGGTGGAACCAACTCGCTCAACTCGGACAAATTAGGGGAAATTTTGACCCTAACCGAATAGCGAATGCCGTGAGTGCAACACCAAGCACTCCAGCGACAACAAGCGCTACCGCCGCCGCTCTGACAAAGCCAGCTCCCACAACTGAATTCCTAACAGTCAATATCGGCAACCAAAAGTCGCCACCCTCATACGTTTCTTTCGAGCAAATCCCAGAAAAACTATATAGCCACCCAAATAACGCCAGCGGGGAAAGGCTACACCCGGAGTTTCCTTATGGAGAGGACAGCCTCGAAACCACCGACAACTCCCAAAACCCCACTAACCAATTAACTCCGGCTCCCTTTTCCCCCCAAACAAGTTCCGATTCTACTGATAACTCAATCGACACGGAGGCTCGACTGAGCGCTCGTCCAACGTCCTTGCCCGCCGATACAGAATTTCAAACCCTTTCCCCAGAAACTGCTCCAGAGGCTTCTGCCTTAACAAATTCCCCAACCCTAGAACAAGTAAACTCTCCAGGGGCAAAAGGCATTCTCAACCGCACGCCCCAAACAGCTCAGGTTCCCCTTGGAACCACAGTCAACGGCGTAGTTTCGGTTCCCCTGCTGTGGGATGAAGGCTCAGGCAAACAGCTTTACGACAAATTTGCCGTCACCCTCACAGCCGACTTCACGGCAACTGACGGCTCTATTGCTTTTCCTGCCGGCACAGTTGTCATTGTCAAAGCCAACACCGTCAGCAAAACCAATCGCATGGTACAAGCTACTGCTGTGGCGCTCGTCTACTCAGATAGAAACGGTCAGATTAAACAGCAGCCCATTCCAGAAGGCGCAATTTTGATTGCAGGAGAGGGCGGACAGCCGCTGATTGCTTCAGGCTACTTCGACCCAGGTTCCGATATTGCCGGACAGGATATCCTCACCGCAGTGCTGTCGGGAGTAGGACGAGTCGGTCAAGTGTTCGCAGAGCCTAAAGTCAGGAGCTCTAGCAGTATTAGCGGTAGGTTTGGGGGCAGTACAACCACCGTTGAAAGTCGAGACCCCCAAATTTGGTCAGCCGTCCTCGATGGCTTCTTCAGCCCCCTAGCAAAACGGATGGAAAGCCGCTCAGATAGGGCAACTGAAGAACTTTTAAACCGCCCCAATGTAGCTGTGGTTAATAAAGGAACCCCGGTTTCTATTACTGTTAACAGCTTTCTCAACATTTACCGATAACCAAACCGTCGGTAAACGGTTAAGTCGCCCCAACGCGACTGCGGCGATTAGTAAAGGAAATCCCCGTTTCTACTGTCAACAATTTTCTCCACATCAACGAATAACTGCCATGACGAATCGCATCCAATCCCCAAGAATGCTTTCCCTCGGAGGGCTTTTGTTCACAGCAGTGTTCGCTACTGCAAGCTACCCCGACTGTGCTTTTGCTCAATCAAGAGTAACAGGCTATCAAACTGTGGGTCGAGATATTGCCGTCAATAGTGCGATCGATATTTTAGTCTATCCCGGTCGCGCGAGTGCGATCGACTTCAGCTCAACCGATGAAGCTGTCGCCTACGTTTTAATTGCCGACCCCTCAAAAATAGTTTTCAGCACCGACGCACAGTTGGCAAGCGGCCAAGCCAAAACTGTTTTCTTGCGTCCCATTCAAGCGCTCAATTTTCCGGGAGCTACCACAGCTACCATCACTAACCTTTCAATCAAAACTGTAGATTCAAAAGGGAAACAGCGACTTTACAACTTCAACATCGTTCCTACCAACAAAGAACCAGAACACCTAGGAATTCGCATCGCTCCCCTAAACCCAAGAATGGAGCCGACTATGAACGTTGATAGAGGTCGCGCACCCACAGCATCAGATGTCGAAAAAGGATTGCTGATTGCCATTCAAAAAGGCTACACAGCAGCCAACGACCCGGTAGTCTACAGCGTGCGGCAATTTTTAGCTAAGGTAAGAAATGAGAATCTATCGGCGGTCGATGCTGCAGCACGAGCCGGAGTAGACTTGTCTGTGATTGTCGAGCTAGCCAAAATAGCTTTTGAATCAAACTACCGCTCACACAAACCTATTCATATCTAACCAATGTTAGACAGAGTTAGGCAAGTGCATTCGTTCCGGGGTCAAGCACAGAGCGGGATCAACGGCAATCCATCAATTTAAAATCTCAAATCTCAAGTCTCAAATTGTTCCAATTACCCATTACCCATTACCAGTCAAGAGCGGTTTTAAGCACGCAACTTGGGTTAGTTGAGATGCAAATCATCTCCTCCATACTGCCCGCGCTGAGTCAGGCGGGAGCCTGTGTCGCTAACCGCTCGCTCTGAGAACTTATAGCTTTTGACTGATTCAAATTGGTTTGAAGCTGCGCTATAAATAGCGATTAGTCAAAAAGCATAACAAAAGCGAGCGGGGATGGTAAGGGAAAATAGCAGAATTCTTCTACTTCCTGCTCAACGCGAAGCTTTGATTATGAGTTGTGAATTGACCTTTCAAATATTTGTTTGTGGAACAATTCGGCAGTAATACTTTCTCGGAAGAACGTTTTTTTCCTCATTCCCCACTCCCTTTTTTCAACCAATGTTCAGCCCAAAAAGCTCTGTTCAAAACAAGTCTGCCCTCCCGCTGCGTGTTGTGCTTACAGTCCCCAACGCTCTCCTGATTTCGACTTTACTATGTCTGACCGGATGGCTTTCTTTTCAAACAGGGCGGCAGACAATGAATGACTTAGTTGCACAGCTATTGTCCGAAGCAACGAGCCGCATCTGGGACCGCCTTGACAACTACTTAAAAGAAGGGGTTGGGGTTGGGAAAGGAGAAGGGACTTATAAAAAAATGCAAACTGGTTCGGTAAACCAACTTCCCCCAAGTCAAACAGCCGGAGTCACAATCAAACCAAATGGGAAAAGAAATGGGTCAGACTCTCCAAAAACAATATTCCGTCAACAAAAAACAAATCCTGCTTTTCCCACCCCAACCTCAACATTCAACTTGCACGATTTCCACATCAGCCCTAACTGTCAAGCCTTTATCTTAGACCGTTCGGGACATTTAGTTGCTTGGAACGAGGTAACTGAACCAAAACCGTCTATTTCTGCTGACGGACTGCAGCGAAGAAGCGCCCGAGCTCTGCAACAACAAGTAATCCAGCTTTCCACAGAGTATTTGCTTAAACATTATGGCAGCCTCGCTGCTATTAACAGCAGCCAAAATCTTAACTTTACCGCCAGCAACTCACTATACTGGCTGCAAGTCAGACCTTTTGAAAACTCGAAAAGCTTAAATTGGCTGATTGTGGCAGTTGTACCCGAAACCGACTTCACGAGCAAAGTTCAGGCCAACACCCGCAACACTATTTTGCTCGTGCTGCTGGCTTTGGTTCTTTCTATCTGCCTTTTGCTGTCCATTTCCCTAAGAATAGAACAGCGGCTGCTGCGGTTAATTTCGGCAACAGAGGCGATAGCTGGTGGCGACTTCGACTCAACAGTTTTAGGTAGCGGTGTTGCCGAACTCGAAGCCCTAGCCTGTGCTTTCGAGCGCATGAATTCCCAGTTAAAAGCATCTCGCCAGCGGTTAGAAGAATATTCTGGCGATTTAAAGCGGCAAGTTGCACTGAAAACTATTGAACTAAAACAAGCTAAAATTGCAGCCGAAAGTGCCAATCGCGCTAAAAGTACCTTTCTGGCCAATATGAGCCACGAATTGAGAACGCCTCTGAATGCGATTATCGGCTTTGCCCACCTCCTTGTGAACTCTAAAAAAACTGCACCGGAACAGCAGTCGAGTTTAGATATTATCAATCGCAGTGGCGAGCATTTGTTGAAACTAATCAACGATATTTTGTCGCTGTCTAAGATTGAAGCTGGTCAAATCACCCTCGAATCAAATGCTTTTGACTTGTACAGTTTGCTCTCGGACATAGAACGGATGTTCCAACTCAAAGCTCAGTCGTCGGGATTGCAACTTGTTTTTGAACTCCGGAAAGATGTACCGCAATACGTCCGAACTGATGAAAGCAAGCTGCGCCAAGTTTTGATTAATATGTTGGGTAATGCTGTTAAATTTACTGAGGCGGGTAGGGTGAAGCTGACTGTAAAATGCCTTCAGTCTATGGCTAAAAAACCTTTACCCAAATTCTTTCTCCAATTCTCTGTGAAGGATACAGGCCCTGGTATTGCCCCTGAAGAGATTAGCCGTTTGTTCAAGCCGTTCGTCCAAACTGAAACTGGCAGGAAATCACAAACGGGAACGGGCTTGGGATTGCCAATCAGTAACTCTTTTGTGAAGCTGATGGGTGGTGAAATTAAGGTCAAAAGTTCTGTGGGGAAAGGAACGGTTTTTAGTTTTTACGTTAAAGTCAGTCATGCTACTGAGAGCGAAGTTTATGACAGACTGCCGCAAAAACGAGTGAAGGGGTTGGCACCTAACCAACAAAATTATCGCATTCTGGTAGCGGACGATGAGTCGGCAAATCGGTTGCTGCTAACTCAGATATTGAAGTCGGCTGGCTTTCTTGTGTGGTTCGCGGATAACGGAATTGAAGCTGTTAAATTGTGGCAAAAGTACAAGCCGCATTTAATTTGGATGGATTTGAGGATGCCTGTTCTAGACGGCTTTCAAGCTGCTCAAAAAATTCGAGCACGGCCGAACGGTTCTAACACTAAGATTATTGCTTTGAGCGCTAATGCTTTTGTTAAAACCCAGGAACTCGCCATGTCGAACGGCTTCGATGACTTTGTTGCCAAACCGTTCCGAGAGGCAGTAATTTTTGAGAAGATGGCGCTTCATTTGGGTGTTCGCTATATCTATGAAGAGGAGCCGCCGAGTAAGTCCGAACAGGATGAGCCTGCCCAGCAACTGACTCCTGAGTCGCTGTCTGTGTTGCCGAGGGAGTTGATCGAGAAGCTTTATAAAGCAGCCACTTGTGGAGATGAGCAAGCGGTAAGGCTGTCGATCGAGCGAATTCCCCTGTCGCAGCAGCCTCTTGCTGCGGCTCTGACTAAATTAGTTGATAATATGAGCTTAGATATTATCAGCGATTTGACCGAGAAGTTAATTGCCAAGAAGCGTTGATAGCTCCCCAACCGATAGCGACTTGTCATCAACACCTCGAACCTTATACAGCTAAATATAGATCCGGTGTAGGTTATGACACAAGTTCAATAGCAATCGACTACAGCCTTTCCGGAGTACGGAAAATTGGCATCTTCAACTGGCACAATCATTCATCAGCTAGAAGTGCTTCCATCTGTTCGAGAAGTTTCTCTAAAACTTGCTGTTTTTCAGGACTGTCCCACAACTTCGCTTTTTGCAAGCGACTTGACGCTTGTTTAATTCGCTCCTTGAGCGAGTCCTGACTCCCGGATGGACGGGTGGCTTTGATTCGCTCAGCAATTTGACTCAGAGATAATTTCTCCTCTATAGCAGCTTTTAGCAGCGCTCTTCTGGCGGACACATCCTTGACGCGAGCGATCGCTGTGGCTTTAGTGTATTCAATCTCGCCGCGGCGCAGGGCGTCCAGTACCTCAGTCGGCAACTTTAGCAAAGGCAGCCTCGAGCTAGCGAAGGATTCCCAACTCATTAACCCTAAAGAATCAAACAGGGACTTAACCTCTTCCCCAGACTGACTACCCAAAACGTTTTGGGTAACTTTCCCTTTCGCCTCGTTTTGCATTCGGTAGAGGAGTGAAATCGTTTCTTCCACCGCCACGTTCAGTTTCAAACTGAGAAGTTGCAAGATGCCTTCTGTTTCTTCTACCGGATTTAAGTCTTCGCGGTGCAAATTTTCAATCAGCGACAAGGCAAGAGCTTCTTCATCAGTCAGCTTTCTAATAACAACAGGCACTTCGGCAAGTCCTAGTTTTTGGGCGGCTCGGTAGCGGCGCTCCCCTGCAACTAACTCATACTCGCCGCCCGGCCTCGGGCGCACTAACAAAGGCTCTAAAATACCGTGTTCTTTAATAGAAAGTACCAATTGCTCTAACTTGTCCGGGTCGAAGTAGCGCCTGGGCTGCTGGGGGGGCAAGTGGATTGCTGTTACCGCCAGGGCTTTTTGCGTTGCAGCTTCAGGAGCAACCTCCCCGAGTAAAGCAGCTACGCCTCTTAATTTGCTCGTATAAGGTTGGTCTTTTTTGCTAATACTCATGGTAGTTTTTCCAAACATTTAACTATCTTTTTCATTGCAGCAACGGCCGGGTGTTTGGGGTTAGACAGAGCCAGGGGAAGCCTCGCTTCAGAAGCATCGGGAAAAGCGATGGTTCTGGGAATTGGTTCCAAGACAGCAGCGAGAGGGGAAAGCTGCTCGAGCATGGCTTTATAAGTCCGCGTCTCTTGAGCTGTGCGACCGTCGTACATGGTAGGAATAAAGCCTGCGATCGCCAGGTGGCGGTTGGCAGCTTTGCGAAGTCCCGCCACCGTATTCAGGAGCAAGTCCGTACCCTGAAACGCCTTGAATTGAGTTTGAATCGGAACTAAAACGTGAGTAGCAGCAACCAAGCTAATAACGCTCAGAATTCCCAGACTTGGGGGACAGTCTATCAAAATAAAGTCATAGTCATCCAATATGGGAGCCAAGGCTTCTTTCAAGCGCATCTCTCGCATCAGGGCGGATACCAGTTCGAGTTCAGCAGCGCTTAAATTAATATTAGAGGGAGCGACGTGCATCCCGTGAATGGGTCCTTTTATGGGCAGCGGTTCCTCCCCCACCACAGCTTCGTAGACAGTGTGGGTCAACTCTACTGGGTCAAGTCCCAAAAAAGTTGTCAGAGAAGCTTGAGGGTCCATATCAACCAAAAGCACGCGGTGCTTGCGCTCTTGCAGGTGATAGCCCAAATTCATAGTTAGAGTCGTTTTCGCAACTCCTCCGGACTGGTTAAATAAAGCAACGATCCGGGTCATCTTTTGTACCTCCAATAAAGTTGTATCCTGAACAATGCAGCCGGAGTTAACCGCTTCTAAATGTGTGGACAAAGCTACCCAAAACTAGATAATTTGTCCATACCTCACTCCACGGTGTAAGTGAAAGCATTCTTTCCTAGTGCTTACGCTTCCTCGGTTTCAAGGTTGGCTAGGAAACTCCAGTTAGAAACGGTAAAGTAATCGTGTCTGCGATTAACCTTGCCGGAACGCTTGATCTGTTTATTTAGTTGGTTCCACATCGACCATACGTGCTTTTGCGAGTTCACCTCGAAATAGGCGGTTATGGTCGATGGCAGTCTTTCACTTAGCCCCATTCCACGTCTGGTGATCGCCAGTGCAGCCGCTTCATCACTGGCTAGTCCGTACATTTTCATGTACTTCACCAGCCCAATCATTGAACTGTAGGCAGGATTGACCGTAATTAGCTCAATACCACGGTTTGACAGGACTGAGTTCAGTTGCCTGAAAAACTCACTGTATGCCCAAAAAGACAGCATTCTGGCATACTTTTTACCTTGTTCGCCTAAACGCTCTTTCTTGTGTGCAAAATCCAATTCTTCGCACACGACAGGGCAGGCAAAGCAAATGGCAAGATTAGCCGCATACAGACAAGCATCAACAATTTGCGCCTGTTGCTTGCCCGATGGCAGTCCCATTTCTAGCGGGATTTGACCATGAGCTTTCAGGTTCCCTTCGGTGTCCACATAGCTCCAACCAATCTCACCAGGATTCATATCAATCCCGATGCACCCATAGGCACGATCCTTTGATTGGCACTTCACCTCGGAAGGCGTAAACTGTACCGCAGCATTCCACTTCCCGTTTTTCTTGAACAAATGCCAAGTTTTAGCGCCTGTCGCGGGCAATCGGTTGATGTTGCGATCGAAGTTACCAATCTCTGAAGAAACGGACTTCCCAAATCGAGACTCCAGGCAAGCAGGAACGCGAAACTTAATGATTTTGCCGTCCCATTGTGCAATCTGATTCCCAAAGCTTTCATCCTTAGATCCGACAATAAAAACTTGTCCGTGAGGAACAGACACCAGGATAGGCTTACGTTTCAAGAATTCAATCTTGTTTTTAATCAAGTGCAACTTACGCTTTTTCCCATGAATTTGAAACTTCAAATTCTTCCAGTTCGTATCTTTGTATTTCAACGAACATGACAAAGGGAAATTGCACGATGTTTTTGAGTTCTGCCAATTCTTTTTCGCGTAGAACCTTCGAGCAAGCTTCAGTTTGCGTTCTGCTTTCTCGATCCAAGCTTCGATTGATTTTGCCTTCCCGAACAACGTTTTGATATGTAAAGTGCGATGTTCTTTTGAGCCATCTACCTTACCTTTTACATGAGCAATCACACCATTTGCATGACGCTTGCTGATTTGGTAGGTCTTCTGCAAATGGGTGTTCCACGTCGATTTGTTGAATTCAGTGCCAGATAACAAATAGTTGACGGTTTCAATTGCGGCATCTCGAAAGATAGGTGCAAATGCTTCTAGGAACATCTCAAACTCACTGAATCCAAGTGCGTTTAGCTCATTCGCTGGTGTTGGAAGACCTTTGACGTAAGTTACCGAAGGCATTGATACGACCTCTCAATGTGTTAGATATACTACTATAGCAATATATATGAGGTTTGTGTATGCCATTCCAGAAAAATCACAAATTAGGCGCAAAACCAATAGGTGATGAACCGATGGATAGAACTCCAATTTGCTTTAACGTCAGAACCGGAGTGCGAGAAAAACTAAAAACTATCCCAGACTGGAAGGAACGGCTTAGAGAATATGTCGATCGGTTGATAGATGGACAAACGGGAAGTGATGGGTAGCTTTGTCTAGAAATTAGCTAACAGTTTCTAACCCACCAGAGTGTAGCGTCTGATGAAGTCAGATTAGCTCAATCCGTGACAATCCCTCAAGACAAAAGTGCTTGCAAATTACTCCAAGTACCTGACGAGCTGTCAAGCTGAATTGAGTTCGTGGAGCAACTGCGGCTCGCGATCGAGATTTCCCGATTAACACGGTCGCTTTACACAGCTTTAGATAGCTTGGTTTATTATCGCCTACCTACTTATTCAACCCGAATTTGTACCTCCGAGCGTACAGTCGCATCTACAAAAATGATGGGGCTCTTTGAGGCGAGGAATTACTGAGGAAACTGCTGATGAAATGTCTGTCAAAAAGATTGAGAGCCTCATAGAAGATATTCGCTATGAACGCTTTCGATGGACACCAGTACGACGAGTTAACATTCCCAAAAATAATGGAAAAACTCGACCGCGGGCGTGTCCCTACTTGGAAAGACAAACTGGTTCAAGAAGTGGTACGTTCGATTCTTGAGGCATACTACGAACCTCAATTTTCTGACAGCAGTCACGGTTTCAGACCAGAGCGCGGATGCCACACGGCTTTAACTACTATAGAACCCATTTGACATCTAGCTATGCGCTAAACGCTTGAGCATTAGTCGAATGAAACAAAGGTTAAGCTTGGCAGTCGCATGGCTGAGCGTCCTCTCAAAGTTCTTGACTAAACTTTTACAACGTTCCATCCAAGCATTTGAGCGCTCAATGACCCATCGAGTTGCGACTACTACAAATCCCGTTTTTCCAAGTGCTGCTTTTTCGGCTTTTGTCGGTTTGGGTGACCGGGAAAATCGGATCTTGGTCATGATTTGGGGGTAGAGGTCTTGCAAAGCTGCCGTTATCACCTCGCTGATGATAGCCATTGTCCAGCAGAATGGTGATATAAGAGGATATTGACTGGTTTGGCACGAAAGTAGTCGAGATTCTGGCTCAACATCTCGATTAAGCCTTGATCATCGGAGACATTGGCTTTCGTGCAGTGGGTAAAAAACCCAGAGCAAGCGTGTATCAACGGCGAGATGTCGTTTGATGCCGTTGGTACATTTGTAAAAGCAAAAGCCTTTGGACTCAACACTGGCATTGCAGGTATTCTTCACGGCTTGTGAGTCAATCATCAGCAACGTTGTCCACTTGGCTTTTTTTTGACTTGTTCACGCACTTGTCCATGTAAGACGGTCATCAGTGCCAGAAAAGCTCCTGCATCCCGCCACTGCTTGTAGTGCCAATATACGGTTGAGTAGGGTGGCAGATATTCCGGGTAAATCTTGCCAATTACAGCCATTCTTAAGTTGGTAGAACATGCCATCCAACAGTTCTCGTTTCGTCCAATCACAGGGTCTTGTCTGCTTCTTCACCGGCAAGATCTGGGGCAGGAGGGGTTCAAGAATTTCCCATTCTTCGTCGGTGAGACTGCTGGAGTACGGCATAGTGAGTAGGATATGGCTTTTGCGCTACTTTAAGTCAACGGAGTCAGAGATGTCAAATGGGTTCTATAGTTGAGGCAAAGTTTGGACGATCTCTCTACGAACAATTACAAGCCACTGGAAACCGTGCGGTAATGGTCGAAATTCCTTGGGCTGAACACGCCTTTGATGCGGTTTTTAATGGTGTGAGCAATCAACTGGCTTTGTATTACACAGAACGCTTTTTGGCTTGGGCTTTGAAGTCTTCTAATTACCAACCAAAATAAAGAAAAATCCTCAAAAACGAGCCTGAAAACCCGCTCGACTTTAGTCCAGGGCTCAAAGGCAGCAGGAGAGTTTAAATTATGGCTGCGTAAATTTTTAGCAGGGAGCTGATACGTAAATGAACACGTAACAGCCGTGAGGCTCCGAAAGCTTTATGTCCCCAGCTTCAAGACGCAACAAGAGACGCCAACTTCTGGAACTGTACGGAAACCGCTGCCACTGGTGCAACAAGTCGATGCAGAAATCAGAAAGAACCATCGAACACTTACTCCCGAAAAGCCGAGGCGGGTCTAACGCACTCTCCAACCTGCGTTTAGCTTGCTTCAGTTGCAATAATTCGCGTGGAAATAGCCTCGAACCTCCGGACGGCAAGAACTTACGCACACAAAGAGCTCAACCACATGAGAAAATAGCTTAGGATTTTCGCACGCTCGCAAATTTTCATAGCTAATAAACAAACTAACTTGCTCCTCAAAAAAGTCGCATGGATGACCTAGATGGACGGTTAAGCGCTCTAATTGCAGAGGTGCGCCACAACCCAGCTAACAGTAGAAAATGCCGAACAGCCATGAACAAGCTGTTATTACAAATTCAGCAACTACCAGGAGTCAAAAAATCAGCCAATCAAAATTATCCTGCTGCCCTCAACCTTACTTTAGAATGGGTTAGTCGCGAGATTGCTAATTTTGAGCCGCGCCAATCTTCTGTTTCAAAAAGTTTTGTCAACTGGATCAACGGCTACCTGGGTTGGCGAATTAAAGATTTGTACTCTCCTGACAAAGATGCTCCAATTAGTTTAGATGCACCGATTGCGGTGGATGCTGGGGAAACAACTCGGCTCGAACTATTACCCGATTTTACGCTCAGCGGGTTGGATGGCATGATTGAAAGTGTTCAGAAAGAAACCACTCAGCGAATAGGTCTCCAAATAGAACTTTACATAGAACAAGATCCAGAAGGCAAGCTAAAAAATAGCTACCCTCGTTCTAACCCGGAGTGCAACTGCCAATTCCTCAGCATGAGAAGAGTATTAAAAGAACCTCCTG